>JABDJB010000012.1 GCA_013003425.1 Gammaproteobacteria bacterium
TACGCCCGACAACGGCACATCGCCCAGGTTCTCGACCGCAATGCGGTACGTCAGTGTGTAGGTGCCGTCGCCGTTGTTGGTCGGCGTCGCCAGTACTTCCTTCGCCGTGCCGATGATCGGGTTTTCGGCAAAGACTATTGGTGTGGGTACAGCGTTGTTGCCGGGGTTGCCGTCCATATCAGGATCGGGATCGGCGCCATCAGTCGAGTCGTCGGTCAGCGGGTTGCCACTGGGTGAAGTGCCACCGGCGGTCGCCGTATTGTCGAACGGCCCGGCGGCGGCGCCCGGAGTCACTGTCGCAGTCAGCGCGATAGTGCCCGTCGTTGCGGTGGCCAGCGTATCGGTACCGGCCAGCAGAGCGCTGTCAGCATCACCGTCGTAGCCGGGGTTTACGGTGAAATCGCTGCTGGTCACGCCGTCGACCGTAAAGCCGGTCGCACCGCTGAAGGTAGCGGCCAGGTCATCGACCACCTGCAGATTATTAATTACGGTATCGCCGCTGTTCTCTACGGCAATCGTGTAAGTCAGCGTGTAGGTGCCGTCGCCATTGTTCACGGGACCCGTGGTTACTGCCTTGGCGGCGCCGATGACCGGCACCAGCAGGTTGACCGCAGCGTTGTCCTGGTCATCCTCTGCCGGCACGTTGTTGTTCGCGGTTGAATCGGTGTCGGTCGCCAGTATCTGCGTGGCTTCGGCGACGTTATCCCACGGCCCGGTCGCCTCCATCCTGGCATCGATCGTGATCTGCGCGGTTCCGGCCGGCGCCAGCGTGCCGACATCCCAGATACCGCTGACCGGGTTGTAGGCCCCGCCGCTGTTATCGGTCAGGTAGGTAAAGCCATTGGGCAGCTGATCGGTGATTTCGATACCGGGCGCATCGTCCGGGCCGGCATTGGCCACGTCGAGCGTGAATACCACCGTGTCGCCCGCTTCCGCGTCGGTCAGGCTGGCGCCCTTGGTCACCGACACATCGGCCATCGGGTCGTCAAAATCAATGTCGTGGATGTTGATCCACTGGAAACCCGGATCCGCGCCGCCAATGACGTTACGCCAGGTAATGTTGAAGCGGGTGATGCCGCTGACCGGTGTGCCTGCGTCCCCGAATACCCAGGTGATGTTGCCGTTGCTCGACGTACTGACCGAGCTGGCCGTACCACGGACAGTGTTGGAGTTGACCTGGGTATTGGCAGAGTTGGTAACAATGCTGGTCGGGTCGATAGTGCCGGTAAGTGTGTCGGCAGTAACGGTCATTTCATCGATGAAGCTGGTGCCGTTGGCATCCATATCGAAAACGTCAAACGACACATTACCGACACCGCCGGGATAGCCGGTGAAGTCGATCGTAATGGTGACGGTCGAGTTGCTGTTGTCGACGTAATCGGTGGCGACATACAGGCCGTTTTGTGCCGGCGACAGGCCGCCGGTGTTGAGCTGGTTGATATCAGGAGAGATGTCGGCGCCGGCCTGGTCCAGGCCCGCAGTGTTGCCAGTGAAAGTAACAGTGATATCACCGCCGCCGGTGTTGTAGGTTTCCGACAGGTTGGAGTTGCCCGGTGGTGTCCAGGTGAGCCCGTCCCAGTCGAGCTGCTCGGGTGTCGCCTGAGCCGCATGAGACAGCAGCAACGCGACCGCAAAAGCAGCAACAGGTTTGAGCGACAACATTTTCTTGTTCATCTGATTATCCAGCAAAATTAATGCGCTTTAACCGACTAGTATGAACCGGCCGGCCTCGAACTAAGGAGTCAAAAGCTGTGAAAAACGTAAACTTGCGTAGCGGACGGACCACCGCAGCCTGCCCCCAGTGAGTTTGGGCGCAATTATGTCAGAGAATGTGGAAACCCGGTCAAGTGACCAGGTCTCAGATCACCAGCAGCGAGACAAACTCATCGACGCTCATTTGCTCCAGTGCGGCGTGATCATCGGCCAGCGGGCGCAATGCCTGCCACTGGCCCGGCTTGAGCTTCGCTTCGACGCTTTGCTCGAACTTCTGCAATAGCAGGGGAATGCCTTCTTCGCGGCGGCGCCGGTGGCCGACGGGGAAGTCGACCTGCACCCGCTCCGTACTGCTGCCGTCAGTGAAATACACCTGCATGGAATTTCCAATATAACGCTTCTGTGAATCGTAATACTCGTGCGTGAAAGTCTCGTTTTCGCGCACTTCCATCTTCGCCCGCAGGGCATCAATACGCGGGTCGGTTGCAACATCGTCTTCGTAGTCAGCGGCGGTAAGGCGGCCAAATATCAGCGGTATTGCCGCCATGTACTGAATGCAATGATCGCGATCGGCCGGGTTATCCAGCGGCCCCGTCTTGTCGATGATGCGCACGCCGGGTTCCTGGGTTTCGATAACGATGCGCTCGATGTCATCCAGGCGATTCTTCACTTCTCCATGTAGCTGCATCGCGGCCTCAACGGCGGTCTGCGCATGAAACTCGGCCGGGTAGGAAATCTTGAGTAACACGTTTTCCATTACGTAGCTGTCGTAGCCCTGGGTGAATGCCAGCGGCTTGCCCTCGAACAGCACGTCCTGGAAACCCCACTTCGGCGCTGACAATACTGACGGATAGCCCATCTCGCCGGTCAGCGCGATCAACGCGTGACGCACCGCACGGCTGGTAGCGTCACCGGCTGCCCAGCTTTTTCTCGAACCGGTGTTGGGTGCATGACGATAAGTACGCAAGGCGCCGCCGTCGACCCAGGCATTTGAAACTGCATTGATAACCTGCTCGCGGTCACCACCAAGCATGTTGGTGATTACCGCTGTGGATGCGATGCGCACCAGCAGCACGTGGTCCAGGCCGACGCGGTTGAACCCGTTTTCCAGCGCGATGACGCCCTGGATTTCATGCGCCTTGATCATTGCGGTCAAGACATCACGCATTGCCAGAGGCTGACCGCCGGTAGCGGCTGCTTTGCGGCTGAGGTAATCGGCAACAGTAAGTATGCCGCCGAGGTTGTCGGACGGGTGGCCCCACTCGGCTGCCAGCCAGGTATCGTTAAAATCCAGCCAGCGCACCAGCGCGCCAAAATTGAATGCCGCCTGCACCGGGTCGAGTTCATACGAGGTGCCTGGTACGCGAGCGCCGCCCGGCATGGTCGCGCCGGGAACCACCGGGCCGAGCAATTTTGTGCAGGCCGGATAGTCCAGAGCCTGGAAAGCACACGCGATGGTATCCATCAGGCAGTAGCGTGCGGTGTCGTAAGCCAGCTGACTGTCTGCCTGGTAGCCGGTAACGTAATCGGCAATGTCGACCAGCGCCTGATCGGGATCGGGCCGCTCGGCTGAACGAATTACTCCTGACATGTTTTTTTCCTTAACCGCGTTGTGCCACAGGTACGTAGGGACGATTGTCCGGCCCGGTGTAGTCGGCGCCGGGACGAATCAGCTTGTTGTCGGCGCGCTGCTCCTTGATGTGCGCCGCCCAGCCGGTAACGCGGGCGCACACGAACAGCGGCGTGAACAGCGGTGTCGGGATACCCATGAAGTGATAGGCGCTGGCGCTGAAAAAATCGAGGTTGGCGAACAGGTTTTTTTCCTGTTTCATCAGGTTTTCGATGGCGTCAGATACCGGGTAGAAGTGGGCGTTTTTGGCGCCATCCGACAGCTTGCGTGACCACTCCTTAATAATAGCGTTGCGCGGATCGCGTACTTTGTACACGGCGTGACCAAAACCCATGATCTTTTCCTTGCGCGCCAGCATGTCTTTTACCGCGCTGACTGCCTCGTCGGCGGTGCGAAACCGCTCTATAACCGCCATGGCCTCTTCGTTCGCCCCGCCATGCAGCGGCCCGCGTAAGGTGCCGATGCCGCCGGTGATGCACGAGTACATATCTGACAGCGTGCCGGCGCAAACCCGGCAGGCAAAGGTAGACGCGTTGAACTCGTGCTCGGCGTAAAGGATCAGCGAGGCGTCCATGCAGCGTTCGTGTTCCGCACCGGGTGATTTGCCGGTAATGGTGTGCAGCAGGTGGCCGGCCAGGCTGGCATCATCGGTTTCGACGTCGATACGTTCACCGGCCGACGTGTAGCGATGCCAGTAACCGAGCATGGACGGAAAACTGGCCAGCAGCCGGTCGGCAACATGATCCTGTTGTGAAAAATCCTGCTCCGGCTCCAGCGTGCCGAGCATGGAACAGCCGGTGCGCAGTACGTCCATCGGGTGGGCGCTGCCCGGTATCTGTTCCAGCACCAGCTTCAGCTCGTCCGGCAGGCCACGCAGTCCCCTGAGGCGTTCACGGTAAGCGTCCAGCTGTTGCTGGTTCGGCAACTCGCCATAGAGCAAAAGGTGGGCGACTTCCTCGAAGGTCGATTGCTCCGCCAGTTCTTCGATGCTGTAACCGCGGTAGTGCAGGCTGTTGCCTTCACTGCCGACGGTGCAGATTGATGTGCTGCCCGCCTTGATGCCGCGCAGGCCGGCGCCGCCGCTTGCTTTACTCATTTATCAAACCCCTTCAGCCGGAATCTTTTGAGAATAACTCGTCCATTTTCTTTTCATATTCGTGATAACCGAGCACCTCGTAGAGCTGCTCGCGTGTCTGCATGCTGTCGACGACGCTTTCTTGCGTGCCCTCGGCCCGCAGAGCCTCGTATACCCGGATTGCCGCCGCACTCATTGCGCGAAACGCCGACAGCGGATAAAGCACCAGCCGCACACCGGCGGAGCCGAGCTCCTGCGTGGTGAACAGCGGCGTCTTGCCAAACTCGGTGATGTTGGCCAGGACCGGCGCCTTTACTGCCGCGGTGAACTGCTGGTATTCCTCCAGCGTGTTGAGCGCCTCGGCAAAGATCATGTCGGCCCCGGCCTCGACATACTGCGCGGCGCGATCGACGGCGGCCTGCTGGCCTTCCACAGCGTGGGCATCGGTGCGCGCCATGATGACAAATCGGCTGTCGGTTTTGGCATCGGCGGCTGCGCGTATCCGGTCGACCATCTCGGCACAGCTGACCAGCGCCTTGCCCGGACGATGGCCGCAGCGCTTGGCCTGTACCTGGTCTTCAATGTGAAAACCGGCGGCGCCGGCCCGGGTCATTTCCTTAACCGTACGGGCAATCATGAAGGCCTGGCCCCAGCCGGTATCGGCATCGACCAGCAGCGGCAATTCGGTGGCGCCGGTTACCCGGCGTATGTCCTCGCACACGTCGTTGAGCGTGGTGACGGCAAGATCGGGCATGCCGAATGAGGCGTTGGCAACGCCCGCACCGGAAAGATAAATCGCCTTGAATCCGGCGCGCTCTGCCAGCAGGGCGCTGTAGGCATTTATCGTGCCGACGACCTGCAGTGGTTGTTCGTTTTCGAGGGCGCCCCACAGGCGGGCGCCGGCGGATTCGGCGCTCATTGGCACACCCGGCGGCAATCAGGGGCGCGTATTGTACCCCACGATTGCCACATTCGGGCGGCGGAAAAACGGATTGTCTGTCGGCGTCAGTCGCTGCTGTGCATGTAGAAACGCAGCACGTACCAGAACATCAGCGCTACCGAGGAGAACAACTCGAGACCGGCGGCGACATATCGATCTTCGGAAAAATGATGCAGCACGTTGGAGGTGTCGTACAACACCGCGGCACCGGCAAAAGCAATCATGCCGACGCTGAACCACGTACCGAGATGGAAGCCGAACAGCAGCCCCATGACGATCAGGCCGATAGCGGCAAAGCCGCCCCAGATCAGGGTGCTGCGCAGGAAAGAAAAATCCTTGCGGGTGATAAAGGCAATCGCCGTTAGCGCGGCGAAAGCTACCAGCGTTGCAACACCGGCCTGCTTCGGAATATCCGGCGAGATTGCCATGGCGTGATACAGCAGCGGCACCAGGATGATCGACTCGGCGATGACAAAACCGCCCAGTGCTGCGTACTGTGCCGGCAGCGTGCGCGCCCGATGCGCCACGTGACTCGCGGCCCAGCCGACCAGCATGAACACGCCCAGCACCAGCAGCCAGCCGGCACCGCGTGGCAGGAAGGAATAGATGCTTTCAGCAATGCCGGACTGGAAGTACCACGCCTCCAGCGCGACCAGCGCGGTGATGGCGCCGAACAGGTGCAGGTAGGTCTTATTGATGAAGGCGCCGCGGGACTCAACACTTACGTGCGCGACCGAGCGCGGATTCAGTTCATAACTCATTCGATACTTCCCTTTTGCTTCAGGCAGCGATGTTGACGACCGTACGGCCGGTGACTTCGCCACGCAGGTACTGGTCAAAGACTGTCGCAATGTCCGCAAGTTCCACGGTGCGACTGCCTATTTTAGCAAGATGCCGCGGCCGCAGGTCCCCGGAAATACGCTGCCACACTACTTTACGCACTGCCCTGGGCGTAGCTGACGAGTTGATGCCCAGCAGGTTGACCCCGCGCAGAATGAACGGCATCACCGTGGTTTCCAGCCTGTGACTGCCGACCAGGCCAATACTGGCGATGTTGCCGCGGAAATCCACCGTTCGCGTGAGCCACGCCAGCATGTCACCCCCGACATTATCTATAGCACCGGCCCACTGCACCTTCTCCAGGGGCCTGGAGCCATAGTCGATCTCCCGGCGATCCAGCACGCGATTTGCGCCAAGCGATTGCAGGTATTCCGACGCAGCGGTTTTGCCGCTGACAGCGACGACGTCATAGCCCCGCCCGGCCAGCATGTCGATGGCCAGGCTGCCAACGCCACCGCTGGCGCCGGTCACGACGACTTCGCCATTGCCCGGCTGCAGCCCGTTGTGTTCCATGCGATGGATGGCCAGCGCCGCAGTAAACCCGGCGGTGCCGATACACATGGCATGCCAGGCATCCAGCCCCGCCGGCAGTGGTATCACCCAGTCGCCCGGCACCCGGGCGTATTCGGCGTAGCCACCGTCGTGCGTTTCGCTCAGACCGCAGCCGGTAACCAGCACATCGTCGCCGGACTGGTAACGCTCATCATCTGAAGAGACGACCGTGCCGGCCAGATCAATGCCACCAACCAGCGGGTACTTGCGCAAAATTCGGCCGGCACCGGTTGCCGCGAGCGCATCCTTGTAGTTGATACCCGAGCATGCGACTTTGATAACGACATCGCCGGCGGCGAGATCGTCCAGCCCGATTTGTTCGAAACGACCGGCGACCGTGCCACCTTCATCATGGATGCGGAACGCGGTGAATTGCCCGGTCATTTTTCCCGCGCCCGTCGACGCCGGTCCAGCCACACCTGCAACCCCTGTGCGTTCAGATCGATGTCGCCGTCGAGTAACCGGTGGCGTTCTTCGTCATCCCCGGTGTAGCCATGTGCGTCGAGCCGCTCGCACAGGTGGCGATACATTGCCGTCTCGATGTGCTCATGCCGGTTGTCGCAATGTTCATGCTGCTCGGCAATTGCCACCAGCTCATCGATATCGGCATGCAAATCGGTGGCCAGCCGCTCGAGATTCTCCACCCGGCTGTAATGAGTCAGGTACGCCGCCCGTGGCTGGTAGCTCATGATGCGATCGAGCGAGTCGTGCAATTGCTGCGGATCGAAGTGTACGGGCGTCGTAGTGGCGAAAATAAAAGGGCCTTTGGATGTATCGAATTCGCGGTACGACAAGCCAAAGTTATCCCCAGTGAAAACAATATCTTCCGTCTCCTCTACCAAACAGTGGTGGTGCAGCGCGTGCCCCGGCGTATGGATAAAGGTGAAGCTGCGGGTGCCAACCTGGTGGCGATCGCCATCATCGGTCGTTATCACGCGTTCCGCGGGGATCGGCACGATATCGCCGTACAGGCGCTGGTAACTCTCTTCGCCGTAGACCGCTTTGGTGCCGGCAATAAGCTTTCCCGGATCGACCAGGTGTGCGGCGCCGCGCGGATGCACTACCACCTGTGACCGCGGTAATGCCGCGGCCAGCGCACCGGCGCCGCCGGCATGATCGAGATGAATGTGGGTGAGGAAGATATAGCGTACTGACTCAGGTGCGATGTTCTTTTCGCGCAACGCCTGTAACAGTAACGGCACCGAATGCGTCGTGCCGGTGTCGACAAACGCAGCCTCATCACCGTCCACAATGAGATGACTGGCATCCATGCGTGACCGCACGTACTGCGTATCGATTGCGGTAATACCGCGTCCAACTTCTTCGAACTGTAAAGACACAGGAATATTCTAACTGAGAAGACGTGCTGCGTTTGTACTTTGCTGCGTCTGGCGATATAACTGCACCTGGCTATCTCTGAAACAGTGCCAATGCTGGAGCGAAGGGTTGCAGTTACTTTGTACGATCACGGCTTTAATCGCGCTTGCAGTCGTCCCGGAACCGGCGATGAGTGAGCAACAGGCGCGCACAGTTACGGTATCCGGAAACGGCGAAGTTTCCGTCGAGCCTGATCGGGCACAGGTCAACCTTTCTGTGATGATCCGCAGCGATCAACAGCAGTCGGCGCAACGCGAAGTCGACGATACCGTCGAGGCCGTACTACGATTGACCGACAAGCTCGGTATTCCACGCAAGGACGTGCGCACCACCCGGCTGAACATCAACCCGGAATTCCGCTGGGACAAGAACACTAACGAGCGAAAAATCAGCGGCTACATGGTCCAGCGCACCGTGGAGATCAACCTTAAAGACCTGGAAAAACTTGGCGACCTGATGCACCGGGCCACACAGGCCGGGGTCAACCAGGTGTCGGCGCCGGCGCTCGGCGCTGAAGACGAGGACAAGCACCGGCGTGATGCGCTGGCGAAGGCGGCCGAAGATGCACGGCTCAACGCCGAAACGCTGGCGCGCACGCTGGGTGCGAAACTCGGCAAGGTCCGGCGGATTACCAGCTCGGACGTGATCCACCAGCCGCCGGTACCGATGCCGCGGATGGAGTCGCGCGCCATGATGGCCGATGCGGGCGGCGCGGCCGAGACCTATACACCCGGCGAGATCAAGTTCAGCGCCGGGGTGACGGTCGAATTCGACCTCGAAGTCAGGTGAGCCGGCGCGGCCTTCCGCCGCCTTTGAAGACTGCAGGATGACAGCGAGGGCATCGGCCCGGGATCCTGCAGACAGGCGCAATCGACTGCAATAGGCCGGGCTTTGGGTTCGCTGTACAGATAAGGTACAGTACCGCCGCCGCCGGGCGGCCAGCCTCTCCTGGCGTATTGCCCGACGTGGCTGTTCTCCATTCCACAGTAACGCTACTTCCCGAATGAACAACACAATAACGACCCGCGTGCTCCGTGGAACAGACGTAGAGACCCGACAGTGACAATTGCTCTAATAACCGGATCGGGCGGCCTTATTGGCTCGGAAACGGCGAAACGGCTGCACCGGGAAGGCCTCGATGTGGTCGGGATCGACAACGACATGCGGGCCTACTTTTTCGGGTCGGAAGCATCGACCCGGCCGACGTCAACGCAGCTGACGGAAACGCTGGCGAACTACCGGCACGAGGATCTCGACATACGTGATGCGGACGGGGTGATGGCATTGTTCGGCCGTTTCGGTTCTGACATCGGGGTCGTCGTGCACACGGCGGCGCAGCCGTCACATGACTGGGCGGCGCGGGAGCCGTTTACCGATTTCAGCGTGAATGCGACGGGAACCCTGAACCTGCTGGAGGCGGCGCGCCAGCATTGTCCTGACGCACCCTTCATTTTTACCAGTACCAACAAAGTCTACGGCGACACACCGAACCGGTTGCCACTGGTGGAACTCGACGAGCGATGGGAGGTGGATGAATCACACCCTTACTTCGAGAAAGGTATCCCGGAGAGCATGTCGATAGACCAGACAAAGCACTCGCTTTTCGGCGCAAGCAAAGCGGCGGCAGACCTGATGGTGCAGGAGTACGGCCGCTATTTCGACATGCCGACCGTGTGCTTCCGCGGTGGCTGCCTGACGGGCCCGGCGCATGCCGGTGCAGAGCTGCACGGTTTCTTGTCGTACCTGATGAAGTGCACGGTGGATGGCCGGCCCTACCGGATTTACGGCTACAAGGGAAAACAGGTTCGGGACAACATTCACAGCAGTGACCTCGTCGAGGCTTTCTGGCAGTACATGCAAAAACCGCGCCCCGCCGCGGTCTACAACATCGGCGGAGGCCGGCACTCGAATTGCTCGATGCTCGAGGCGGTGAAGCTGTGCGAAGAAATGAGCGGCAAAAAGCTGGATTACAGCTACGAAGAGGCCAACCGCATCGGTGACCACATCTGGTGGGTCAGTGACCTGACGGCATTCGAGGCCGATTACCCGCAATGGAAACAGGAATACAACCTGCATCGCACATTGCAGGAAATCCACGACGCGTGCCTGGCGTCGTAGACACCGACAAGCACCCGGTTGATTTCGGGCCGCAGTTTCGTGTGCTGAACACGGATTGCACGGCGACGAGTTATTCGCAGCTGGCCGACGATCTCGCAACCCACTGTCGCCGCGAAGAGCGCCACACGCTGCTGGTGGATTTCACCAACGTGCACATCGTGGCGATGCGCAGCAAAGATGAACAGTTCAGGGAAATCACCGACACCATGGACCTGTTCGTCCCCGACAGCATGGTGCTGACCTGGGCGGTCAACTGGAAGGGTGGTTCAATGCGCGACCGCGTATACGGTCCGTCCTTCCTGACGCACATGATCACCAACTCGCCGCCGGACCTGCGGCATTACTTCCTTGGGGCATCGCAGGAGTGTCTCGACCTGTTGCTGGCACAAATCCGGAAGCGCAACCCCGACTTTCTGATTGCCGGGTCGCATCACGGCTACTTCGGCACTGACGACGAGGATGCGGTGCTTGCCGACATCAACGCGGCGCAGCCTGACCTGGTCTGGGTCGGGCTTGGAACGCCCAAGCAACAGGAGTGGATTTACCGCGTTCGCGACCGGGCCCGGGCCGGCGCGCTGCTCGCGGTGGGTTTTGCCTTCGATGTTAATGCCGGGACAAAAAAGGATGCGCCACCGTGGATGCAGCGGATGGGATTGACCTGGTTTTACCGGCTGCTGCAGGAACCACGGCGCCTGTGGTGGCGGTATCTGTACTACAACAGCGTTTTCCTGTGGGGACTGCTGCGACAGAAAAGTTGATGAGTCGCGCCTGGAAGGCGCTGTGGGAGCGGCATCCTGCTGTGGGAGCGGCATCTTGCCGCGATCAGTCGCGCCTGGAAGGCGCTCCCACAAACAAGAAGAGCATCCTGCTGTGGGAGCGGCATCCTGCTGTGGGAGCGGCATCCTGCCGCGATTGAGTCGCGCCTGGAAGGCGCTCCCACAAACAAGAAGAGCATCCTGCTGCAAACCAGAAGGCGCTCTCACCGAGATAAAATCTCTTAATTGTGAGGAATTATTCGGAAGGCGGACAGAGAGTAGCGTGATTACGCTGCTTGAATGGCGAATCGGATACCGCATTCTCGCGACTTGCGGCGCGGGCGTGACTCGAGGACCGGCGGCTACTATTTCCTGACCACGTCAGTGGCTGGACGTCGCCCGATTTTCAGACATCCAGAGAACGCAACGATGATGGTCAACGCGCTCCGCTGGATAAATGACGCGAAGCGGTTCTTTGTCGATGCCGCCGTTGTAATGCCTGACCACCTGCATCTTGCCGGACGACTTGGCGAAGGCAGCCTGGCGTCCGTAATGCATACGCTCAAGAGCTTCACCGCCAACCAGCTGGTTGGCAATGGTGTTATGTCGCCAGTCTGGCAGGACGGATATCACGATCATCAACTACGCGATGATGAAGACTACGGCGTGCATGTCCGATACTTGATCGAGAATCCGACGCGGGCGGGGTTGGTTGAACATCTGGACGACTACCCTTATCTGATTTTCCCGGACTGGTGGTGCGATCAAGTCGCGCCTGGAAGGCGCTCCCACAAATAAGAAAGAGCATCCTGCGGTGGGAGCGGCACCCTGCTGTGGGTGCGGCACCGTGCTGTGGGAGCGGCATCTTGCCGCGATCAGTCGCGCCTGGAAGGCGCTCCCACAAATAAGAAGAGCATCTTGCTGTGGGAGCGGCATCCTGCCGCGATTGAGTCGCGCCTGGAAGGCGCTCCCACGGTTTGGTCAAAGAGCTTCGGCAATATCCTGTAACAGACCGGCATCAGCAGGTTCTGTTGCCGGCGGGTAGCGCGCGATGATCTTGCCGTCGCGGTCGATCAGGAACTTCTCGAAATTCCACTCGATATCGCCGGAAAATCCGTTTGCTGCATCAGTCAGCCATGCGTACAGCGGGTGACGTCCGTTGCCGTTAACTTCGATCTTTTCCGACAGCGGAAACGTCACGCCATAGTTGGTGCTGCAAAAAGCCTCTATCTGTTGCGCGTCACCGGGCTCCTGCGCACCAAACTGGTTGCACGGAAAGCCGACGACAGTCAGTCCGTCACCTGCATGGTCTTTGTAAAGCTGCTCGAGGCCGGTGTACTGCGGCGTGAGACCGCATTCGCTGGCGACGTTAACTGCGAGAACCACCTTGCCGGCACAACCGGCCAGCAGACCAGGTTCACCCCGCAGGCTGTCGATTGAAAATTCGTGAAATTTCGGCACCGTACCCCTCCGCTGCTGTCATACTTTGAGGTCACAAGTTAACACCGACAGGCGCGTCAAGTTGAAACGTTTCATTATTATTGTGCTTTTGCTTGCCACCGGTGCCGTGCTGGCGCTGCCGGGTGCAGTTGGTGTGGTGGCCGAACAGCAGCAGGACCGGCTGGTCGGTGAGATCAACGGATTCAGCAACCAGCTGGTCAGGGAGCGTTACGAACGCAACTGGTTCAGCAGCGAGTCGCGCTACCGCTACAGCATTGAAGACGAACAGCTGCGCAGGCTGGCGGCGGCAGTCACCGAGGAGCCGGAAGGCACCCCGCAGCTGATTGTCACAACAAAGATGTATCACGGCCCGGTGCCCTTGATCAGCGGCGGCTCTTCACCACTGGCCTGGACCGACATGGATTCCAGCCTGGTATTGCGTGCACCGTCCGGCGAGGAAATCGAACTGCCCGGTGAATTGCGCAGCCGCGTGGAGCCCGATGGTTCTACCCGGTTTATTTACAGTGCTGCTGCCGAAACCCGTGCGCTGGATAACGGTCTGACGCTGGCCTGGCAAGATACCCGAGTCGAGATCACGCTCGGTCGCAGCCAGGAAGACCTTGGCGTAGACGGTGACATCGGAGTGATCCGGCTGTTTGATAAAGACGCGGAGATTCGTGTCGGACCGGCCACAGTGGCCTCCGACCAGGAGAAGAGCCGCAACGGGATCTGGACCGGCGACACCGACATTCGTGTTTCTTCGGTTGTCCTGCACGAGGTCGAGGCCGATAACGTGACGCTGGCGCTGCGCGTGCTGGATGATTCCGACCTGGCCTCATATGCCGTAAACCTGGGCGCGCTGAACCTGCGTGGCGAGGGGCTCACGGGGGATGCCCGTATCGATTTTCTTGCGCAACGACTCGATGCCGAAGCATTGAGCGGCCTGCTCGAGTTGATGGGTGAATATCCCAATGGCGGACCGATGCCGGTTACCGATCGCGATGCGTTATTGCGCCGGATACTGCGTGGCGGGCCGGAAATAACCGTTCGCACGCTCAGGATACCCATGAGCGAAGCCGATCTTGAGGGTGATGCCCACATCGTGGTTGAACCGGGCACCGGTGCCACACCGCGTGAACTTGCGCGCGGACTGGAAGGCAGTGCAACCCTGCTGGTGCCAAAATCGCTTATCGAGCAACTAAAGACCAATGGCACAGCGGAAGCGCGTAATGCCATCGAGCTGATGCAACGCTTCCGCGTGCTCAAGCCGGAAGGCAATCGATATCGCATCGAGGCGAAGTACGCCGGCAGTCTGCTGTCGGTAAACGGTTTTCCGGTACCTGTCCCGGTTTTCTAGGCGCTGCGGCGCAGTTGGTTTTTCTTCAGGTGCACCAGCAGCAGTGAAATAGCAGCAGGTGTAACGCCGGGAATGCGGCTGGCCTGACCAACAGTTTGCGGCTGCACGTCATTGAGCTTTTGTCGCACTTCATGGGACAAACCGCGCACGATGTCATAGTCGATGCCGTCAGGTATTGCCTGCTCTTCATGGCGCTGCTGTTTCACGATCTCGGCATTCTGACGCTCGATGTAACCTGCATAACGCGCCTTAATTTCCACCTGCGCGGCAACGCGTGGTGCGGCGACGCCCGGACCGATTCCCGGCAGCTGCACCAGGATGTCATAGCTCATACCAGGACGACGCAGCAGGTCGACTGCGTGCTGCTCCCGCCGCAGGGTGCCGCCGGGAATCTTTGCCAGGTCCTGCTGCGACAGCCGCTCCGGCCGCACCAGCAGTTTTTTCAGCCGCGCCGTCTCGGCAGCGATACCGTCACGGTGCGCGCAAAACGATTGCCAGCGATGATCGTCTATCAGCCCCAGCTCATGCCCTTTCGCGGTTAAACGCAGGTCAGCATTGTCTTCGCGCAGAGTAAGCCGGTATTCGGCGCGGCTGGTGAACATGCGATACGGCTCGCTGGTGCCGCGCGTCACCAGGTCGTCCACCAGCACCCCGATATAGGCCTCGTTGCGACGTGGCCACCACGGCTGCTTGTCCTGCACCTGCAGCGCGGCGTTGATGCCTGCCAACAGGCCCTGCGCGCCGGCCTCTTCGTAACCGGTGGTGCCATTGATCTGCCCGGCAAAAAACAGGCCGGGAATAAAGCGGGTCTCCAGCGTGTGTGAAAGATCACGCGGGTCGAAAAAATCGTACTCGATCGCGTAGCCCGGCCGCGTCATCACCGCATTCTGGCAGCCGGTCATGGTGTGCACGAATTCGAGTTGCACTTCGGCCGGCAGCGAGGTCGAGATGCCGTTGGGATAAACCTCGTCGGTGTCCAGCCCCTCCGGTTCGATAAACACCTGGTGCGAATTCCTGTCGGCGAAGCGCACGATCTTGTCTTCGATCGATGGGCAATAACGCGGACCAATACCCTCAATGGCGCCGGTATACATCGGCGAGCGGTCCAGTGCGCCACGGATAAGTTCATGCGTGCGTTCATTGGTGGCACTGATGTAACAGCTGCGCTGTTGCGGATGCTCGTCACGGCTGCCGATAAAAGAAAACACCGGACGCGGTTCGTCACCCGGCTGCTCGGTCATTGCAGCGAAATCGAGACTGCGCCCGTCGAGCCGCGGCGGTGTGCCGGTTTTCAGTCGCGCCACGCGAAACGGCTGTTCACGCAACCGCGCCGCCAGCAGGTTTGACGGTGCATCGCCAACGCGGCCACCGGCTTCGCGCTTGTCACCCACATGCATTACGCCGCCGAGAAATGTGCCGACCGTAAGCACCACGACAGCGGCACGGAAGTCGTCGCCCGACTCGGTACGCACGCCGGCGATGCGACCCTGTTCAACAACAAGGTCGGCGACGCTTTGCTGTATTACCGTCAGGCCCGGCTGGTTGTGCAGGAACTGCTGGATTGCGCGCTTGTAAAGCTTTCGGTCGGCCTGCGCCCGTGTGGCGCGTACCGCCGGGCCCTTACTTGCGTTGAGCGTGCGGAAATGAATGCCGGCACGGTCAGCCGCGCGGGCCATGACACCGCCGAGTGCATCGATCTCGCGCGTGAGGTGTCCTTTGCCGATGCCACCAATGGCCGGGTTGCAGCTCATCTGCCCCAGCGTTTCCAGCTTGTGGGTCAGCAATACCGTACGCGCGCCCATGCGCGCCGCGGCCAGGGCGGCCTCGGTACCGGCGTGTCCGCCGCCAACTACAATGACCTCAAAGACATTCATGGGGTTGCGGATTATAAGGCCGTCAGCGGCGCCAGTGTGAACTGCGTCACACTTTTGGCGCCTAACATCGATAACATGGCGTTTTTCCGCAACCCGAAACCTGCAAAAATGCACCGATTCGCTGCCCTGGCCGCCCTGATTCTGCTTGCCGCGCCACTCCAGGCCCGTGTTCCGGCCCCCGGGGTGCAAAACGAGCTGACGGCACCGCATGTCCCGGCCCAGCTGCTGGTCAAGACCACTCCCGGTACCGCCGATACCGTCGTGGCAGACCTGCTGGCCCCTTTCGGAGCGGTAGTGCTGGCCAGTCACCCGGCCGGCCGGCTGGTGCTTGCCGCGATTGACGACGATGCAAACCTCGGGTCGGCCATTGAGCTGGTTGCCGCTGACCTGCGCATCGAATACGCCCACCCCAATTACCTGTTCGAGCGTGACGCCACGCCGAATGACCTGGACTTCGCGCGCCAGTGGGCCAAGGACAACACCGGCGTAAATGCGCCGAACGGCCTTGGCACGCCCGGCGCCGACATGAACATGGTTGCGGCGTGGGACACGCGCAGCAGCGCGGCCAATGTGATCCTGGCGATCATCGACGACTCACTCGATACGACACACGTCGACCTGGTCGGCAATGTGCTGACCAGCGGCAAGTGTTTCGCCTCACCCAACAGCGCCAGCCCGTGCAGCAACGGGCCAAATGACCCTAACCCTTCCGATGCGGATGATTTTCACGGCACGCTCGTTGCAGGCAGCGCCGGTGCAAGCGGCAACAACGGCATCGGCATCGCCGGCACCGCCTGGGAACTGGGGTTGCTACCGCTGAAAGTCGACCTGTCTACGTTTGCCATTGTGGCGGCCATAGACGAAGCCATCGCCCAGGGCGCGCACATTATTAACATGAGCTTTGGCGGGCCGGTTCAGGGCACCGCGCAGTCAGAGGCCATAACCCGGGCGCAAAACGCGGGCATCCTGATGGTCGCGTCAGCCGGCAACTCCGATGCCAACAACGACATTGCGCTGCACTTTCCGTCGGACTCGACACAACCCAACGTGCTGTCGATCGCTGCCACCACGGCCAGTGATCAGGTTGCGGAGTTCAGCCAGTGGGCCAGCTTCGATGTCGACCTTGCCGCGCCGGGCCAGCAAACGCTGACCACTGCCAACGGCAACGCCTACAGCTTTGCCAGCGGTACGTCGTTTTCGGCGCCACATGTCGCGGGTGTCGCCGCGCTGTTGCAGGCTGAATACAACCCTGTTGATTACGAACAGCTGAAAGCCTACCTGCTGTACGGCGGCGTGGAAGGCGTGACGACGCTCGGGCCGGTGGTGCCAGGCGCAAGCACGCAAACCGTACCGGCGCGAGCGGCGGCGGGGCGTCTCGATGCAGCCCGCGCACTGGCCGGTCCGCCGGGCGGCGTTATTATCATAGAAGACGTGCGGATCGATGACAGCGTGTCGGGTAACGGCAACGGCCTGCTCGATCCGGGCGAAACTGCCAGCCTGGAAATCGTGCTGCGTAACCACTGGCTGGCTGAAACCGCGGTAAGCGGCACCCTGAGCAGCGATGATCTGGTCATCAACGACGCCACGCCGCAACTGTTCGGCAACATTACCCGCAACGGCGCAGCCTCTGCAGCATTCAGCGTAACGCTGGCTGCGGCGGCCTCCGGAAATGAACAACGTTTTCTTTCGCTGGCGCTGAGTTCTGCGGCGGGCGCGCTGCCGGCGCGCTATTTTTATCTTGAAACCGGCACGCTGACGAACGGCAGCACTGTCACACAGCAGATCCAGCGCTACGACTGGGACGAGTTTCACGCCTGGCACATCGATATGCCGGTTGGCGCCAGCAACCTTTTTGTCTCAACTTCCGGCAGCGGCGATATCGACCTGTTGCTGCGTCACGATCGGTCGCCGGAGTACCTGATATCGCTCGACGCCGAGCGCGGCGGTTTTTATTACGTCGACCGCGACACGGTAGTGAGCGGCAACGCCGGGGCCGACGAGTCGATCAGCGTGCTGAATCCACTGCCCGGCACCTACCACGTGGTGGTGGTCAATTACGACCAGAATCCGAAGACGTACGAACTGACCGCCTCGTATGCGGCGCCCGGCGCCGACATCGTGGCGTTTTCTGCCGGCACCTATACAGCGGGCGAAGGCGACGGGCAGGCCGTTATCGGTGTGGTCCGCTCGGGTGGGGTTGGTCCGGCCAGCGTGGACTATGCTACTGCGCCGGGCAGCGCCACGCCGACGGTTGATTACGTTTCCAGCAGCGGCACGCTGAACTGGGCGGCGGGTGAATCCGGCACAAAGACCTTCTCCGTTCCCCTTGTCGATGACCTGGAGAGCGAAAACGGCGAAACAGTATTACTGATGCTGAGCAACGCCTCGGGAACGACTCCGGGGGTACCGTCGAGCGCAACATTGACCATCAACGACAACGATGCTGCCGCCGGCATCATCGCTTTTGATACTGCACAACAGACGGTCGGCGAAAGCGCTGGCACCGTGCAGCTGCGGGTCACGCGGAGCAACGGCAGCGGTGGCGTTGCCACGGTTGACTATCGCACGCAGGGCGCCAATGCCGTTGCCGGTGCCGACTTCGATAACACCAACGGTACGTTGCGATGGGAGGATGGCGACACGGCCGACAAGACCATCGAAATAATTATTAACGACGACGCCGTTGAGGAGTCGGACGAGAATTTTACCGTGTTGCTGGAAAATGCCAGCGCGGCGGAAATCGGTTCGCCCGACAGCCAGGTCATAACAATTGACGACAACGACACAACTGCGGCACCAGCGCCGGATCCGGCTCCGGTTCCTGCGCCCTCCGGCGGGGGCGGTGGCGGCGCCATTGGAATATTGCTGCTCGGCGTGCTGGGCGCGATCGGGCTGCTGCGACGCCGGCTTGTCAGCACTGCTGCTGGTCCTGCCGCCTGGCGCACCAGTATTTTTCCTTTGGCCTCTGGCCGCGGTGCAGCCCGGCGAGTGCGCGTGTAATGAGACGCCGGACGAACTGGCTCACGTGCGCAGCAAGCTCGGTCCGGGATATGACCAGCTGAAACAGATCACGCGATACGAATTCGCCCCGCCGCCGATAGTCACGATGACTTGTGACACTGACGGCGCCCGTTTAGGCTACCCGTGTCGTCCGCACCTGGAACCCGCTTGTTGCGATTGATTGCAGCTGCGCTGCTTGGTCTCGGCCTTTGCGCCTGCGCTCCTGCGCCGCAGACCGGTGATAAAGCCACGCTTGAAATGGAACCGTGCCGGCTGCACGGCGCCAGCGGATTGACGTCCATAGCAGCCGAATGCGGCTACCTGGAAGTGCCCGAGAACCCGGCCGACCCGGCCGGCGTCACGATCAGCCTGTTCGTCGCGCGCATCCCCGCGCTCAACCCGCGTTTTCCCGGTACGGCCTTCACCACGATAGCGGGCGGACCGGGTCAGGCATCAACACAGTTCTATGCCGATTACGCTGCCGCGTTTGATCGCATCACGCGTCATCATGATGTAGTAGTGCTCGACCAGCGCGGCACGGGGAAATCAAATCTGCTGGATTGCCCGTATGACGTCGACGAGATGCTGGAATTCAGCGTCGAAACCGCTGTGGCGCGGGCGGACGAGTGCCGCGCCAACCTGCCGGGTGACCCGCGGTTTTACACCACCAGCGTCGCCGTCGACGACCTGGATCAGGTGCGGGCCGCGCTGGGTTACGACACGCTGGATGTTTATGGCGTGTCCTACGGCACCCGCATGGCGCAGCATTACCTCAAGCAGTATCCGCAACGCATGCGCACCATGATTATCGATGGCGTTGTGCCAGCCGGTGAGCTGCTTGGCCCTGCCATTGCCCTGGATGCGCAGGTCGCCCTGGAAGCCCTTTTCGCCCGCTGCAGTAGCGACGAGCAATGCAGCACCAGCTTCCCGGCGATTGCCGAAAGCTTCAGCAGGCTGGCGCAGAGGCTGCGCGCGGACCCGGTCACCATGAACGTGGCGCACCCGGCGACGGGCGAACTCACCGAGGTGACGCTGGACTACACGACTTTCGCCGGCACCATACGGCTGCTGTTGTATACGCCGACTACCGTTGCATTGTTGCCGCTGTTGCTGCATCAGGCCGATGCACAGGACAACTGGGCGCCGCTGATTGCGCAGGGGCAGATTGCAGGACTGGCTGTGGCCGATCAGCTGGCAGAGGGTATGCACAACGCCATCATGTGTAGCGAGGATGCGCCGTTCTACGGAATCAGCGAGGCGCAACGCGCAGCGCTGGCGCAGACTTTTCTCGGTGCGCAGCAACTCGAAGCCATCGAGGCTGTCTGTCGTAACTGGCCGGCCGGCCTGATCGATGACGGGTTTCATCAACCGGCCAGCGCCGCCGTGCCGGTACTGCTGCTGTCAGGGTCGGCAGACCCGATAACGCCGCCGAAATACGCCGAGCGTGCGGCGGCGCACCTGCCCGACAGCCTGCATCTCATTGCCCAGGGCCATGGCCATGGCGTGGTGACACAACGCTGCGTACCGGGCCTCATCGCTCAGTTCGTCGAGGAAGCGTCACTCGCGGACCTCGAAACCGACTGTGTTGCGCAACAGTTGCCGGCACCGTTTTTCACCAGCTTTTCTGGTCCGGCACCATGATCGAGGCACAGCATCTGGCGAAGTCTTTTGGCGCGGTGCAGGCGGTGCGCGATGTCAGCTTCAGCGCAGCCGATGGCCGTATCACCGGATTGCTGGGCCCGAATGGCGCCGGCAAGTCGACAACGCTGCGCATGCTGTACACCGTGCTGAAGCCCGACAGCGGCACGGCCACGATCGGCGCATACGACGTGGTGCAACAACCACTGCTGGTGCGGCAAAACATCGGTGTATTGCCGCACTCGGCCGGTCTGTACCCGAACTTCACCGGGCGCCAGAACATCGCCTACTACGCGGCGCTCCACGGGTTTGCCGGGGACGCCCGCGAACAGCGTGTCAGCGAACTGATCGAACGGCTCGGCATTGCCGATTACGTCGACCGCAAGGCAAAGGGCTTTTCCCATGGCCAGCGCACCCGCGTGGCGCTGGCACGCGCATTGATACACGACCCGCGCAATGTGTTGCTGGATGAGCCGACCAGCGGCCTGGACGTCATGGCAACGCGCCGGCTGCGCGACCTGATTCTGGCGCTACGCGACGCCGGCTGCTGCGTGCTGTTGTCCAGTCACGTGATGCAGGAAGTGGCTGCCTTGTGTGACCGGATAATCATCATCGGTGCAGGAAAAGTTGTCGCAGCTGGCACACCGGACAGTATTCGCCAGCAAACCGGGCGCGAGGACCTGGAGGACGCCTTTGTGCAGGCGCTGGAGTCCGCCGCGCCATGAAACCTGTCTACACGGTGTTTCGCAAAGAGGTCGTAGATAACTTCTACGACCGCCGCACATTATTCAGCTCGCTGCTGTTCGGCCCGTTGTTTGGCCCGCTGATGTTTGCACTGATGCTCGGCATGATCATCGACCGCACTATCGATTCGGTAGAAGAATCCGTTGAACTCCCGGTTGCCGGGGCCGGGCTGGCGCCAAACCTGATTTCGTTTCTGCAGCAAAGCAATGTCGACATCATCGCGCCACCTGCCGATGCTGCCGCTGCAGTGCGTAGCGGCCGGCACGATGTGGTTCTGATCATTCCGGAGGAGTATCCGCAGCGTTTTGCAGCTGGAGAGCCGGCGAGACTGCAGCTGGTTTTTGATGAGTCCGACAGTCGCGCCGCGACGACGGTGGGCCGGGTACGCCGGTTACTGGCGGGTTATGGTGCCCAGCTGGGCTCCATGCGCCTGATGGCGCGCGGTATAGCCGCCACGGTGACCCAGCCGGTGCTGATCGAGTATATCGATGTATCCACACCAACCGGCCGGTCAGTGCTGTTTCTCGGCATGATGACCTACTTCATGTTGTTCTCCATGCTCATTGGCGGCATGTACCTCGCTATCGATGCCACGGCCGGCGAACGGGAGCGTGGCTCCCTGGAACCGCTGCTGACCCTGCCGGTTTCCCGGCACCAGCTGATCCTGGGAAAGATTGCGGCTACCTGCTTTTATATGCTGATCTCTCTTACCATTACCGTAACGCTGTTTACGGTAGTCCTGCGATTGGTGCCACTGGAATCGATGGGCATGAGTGCGAGCTTTACGCTGCGCTCTGCGCTGCACACGATTGCAATCATGCTGCCGTTCATCCTGGTTGGTGCCGGGGGCATGACGGCGATCGCGTCGTTTACGCGCAGCTACAAGGAAGCCCAGACCTGGCTGTCAGTAATGCTGGTGGTGCCTACGCTGCCGATCGTGATCGCCGCCGTGCAGGCACTAAAGCCGAGTCTTGCCCTGATGGCGGTCCCCAGCCTGAGCCAGCATCTTCTGATTACAGAAATCATCAAGAATGAACCGGTGCCGTTGTGGTGGACACTGCTGTCAATTGTCAGCACCACCCTGGTGGGTGTCGTCCTCATCGCTGTTTCCATCCGGCTTTACCGGCGCGAAGCACTGCTGGGCTGACATAATAAGCGGTGAAATTCGTCGAAACCGTTGCCCCGTTCTGGGAGCGCTTTCACGGACAAATACATACCGATGGGGCACTGTGGCTACCTCACACAAGAGATGCCAATGCTGAGTATTTTCCCGCCCGACGACGACCGCCAGAAGCTGCGCCTGCAGCGTTATTTCATGGCGCTCGCCTGTTACGCGCTGTGGCTGGTGTTTGGCTTTGGCATGTACCTGACTGGCTTTATGAGCCTGCCGAGCCAGATGGTGGTGCCGATCCTTGCCGGCGTATGTGTCACCAACCTGTATTTCTACGTTTTCATCCGTAGCGGCCTGAACCGGCATTTCAATGACCCGTCGCTGACGTTTTCGCAGATTATTGTTGCGATGACCTGGATCCTGGTGCTGATGTTCGTCGCCGCGGATTCGCGCAGCGTGTTGCTGCCGGTTTATGTAATGAGCCTTTTGTTCGGCGTTTTCCAGCTGCGCCGCAAGGACTTTATGGTGCTTGCAGCCTTTGGCCTGGCCGGCTACCTGGCAGTCGTGGCGCTGGATTTCCTGATATTTCGTGAGCGTTTTGACCTGCGCGTTGAGGTTTTGCGCTCGAGCGTGCTGGCCGGCACCATGCTGTGGGCCGCAGTATTCGGCAGCCATGTGAGCGGCCTGCGCAACAAGTTACGCAACCGCAATCACGAACTGCGTGAAGCGCTGGAAGTGGTGCACCATGCCGCGCGTCACGATCACCTCACACAGGCCTACAACCGCCGCTACGTGATGCAGACGATCAAAGCGGAGAAAACCCGCGCGGACCGCACCCGCCGGCCGTTCTCAGTGGTCATTCTCGACCTGGACCACTTCAAGATAATCAACGATCGCTACGGTCATCTTGCCGGCGACCGGGTACTGGTGGCGTTTTCCGAGCGCACCAAGGGCACACTGCGCGGCATGGATTTTATCGGCTCGGAGGGCGTGCGAACTTTTGGTCGCTACGGCGGCGAAGAGTTCATCGTGCTGCTGCCGGAAACCGATCTCGGTGGTGGCTACCGCTGCGCAGAACGCGTTCGGTACGTCACCGAAGACGAGCCGTTTGATGACGTGTTCAAGGTTACTGTCAGTTCCGGTGTTGCAGAATACCGGCTGGGAGAATCCATCGAAGATACGCTGCGACGTGCTGACGCGGCGCTCTACCGCGCCAAGGACAATGGCAGAAACTGTGTTGTCGCTGATGACACACCGACGTCTGGCATCTATAGTCTGTTAACGGAAGACGAAGTGAGTCCCAACGTTGTTGTTGGCCAGTTCGGTTCCTGATAACACGGAGACTGCGTCTTGACGCTTATGTTAAACGGCCCCGGCGAGGAAGTTGCCGTCCCGCCGGCCGCTGAAAAAACGGAAAAACAAGAATCCGCGCCGCTATCACAAATACTGTTGATAGTGACCGTGGCGCTGTACCTTTTCGGGGTGACCTGGCTTTATGTCAAATTACCCTGGCTGGCGCTGGGCGCCACCGTGTTTGCCCTGGCGGTAGTCATTGCCGGCGCCATCGCGCACACCGTCGATGTCGACGACGACGCGGCGCCCTGATTCGCCATATTCCTGCCGGGCACCCGCCCTGTTTGACTGTTTTCATGCAAGCTGGACTGGCTTGCTGAGGATTGCTCATGTCACGGTTTTACGATCTCGATCGCGTTGGTGCGCCCGGTGCGCGCAAGGTTGACCGTCTCGCCCACTACCGCACGATGCAGGAACGTTTCGCGCTCGAGCAGGGGCTCAATGTCGCCCGCCGGCGGCTGGTCGCGTTGAACAGGCGTCAGGCGCCGTGGGGATGGCTGGCGTTGTAACCCTTGTGGGAGCGGCACCTTGCCGCGACTACTTTGCGACGGCCATGTCTCGTGGGAGCGGCACCTTGCCGCGACTACTTTGCGACGGCCATGTCTCGTGGGAGCGGCATCTTGCCGCGACTACTTTGCGACGGCCATGTCTCGCGGGAGCGGCATCTTGCCGCGACTACTTTGCGACGGCCATGTCTCGTGGGAGCGGCATCTTGCCGCGACTACTTGCGACCATGTCTCGCGGGAGCGGCATCTTGCCGCGACTACTAGCGACTGTCATTCTGAAAGGCGGCCCCGCGTGATCCAAGCTAGAATGCGCCCATGGCCACACTGTCACGCATTTTTGTTTACCCGATCAAGTCGACCGCGCCGGTCGAGCTGGTCACGGCAAACGTCGAGGCCGAGGGGCTGCAACACGACCGGCGCTACGTAGTGACCGATGCGAGGGGGCGCTTTTTTACAGCGCGCCGTTTTCCGCGGCTGGTGCTGGTTCGCAGCGAAATTGATGGTGATGGTTTGATTGTCTCGGCACCCGGTACCGGCGATCTGCAACTTGCGCCCGCTGATTTCCCGTCGCAGTACGATCCGATCACGGTGTGGAAAGATACCGTGCAGGGCCAGCGCTGCGGCCCGCAGGCCGACGCCTGGTTCAGTGATTACCTGGGACTCGAGGCCCGACTTTATTTCATGGGCGAAAAATCACGCCGGCTGTCTCGCGCTGGCGGCGTGGTCAGCTATGCCGACGCAGCGCCGCTGCTGGTGCTGTCGGAAAACTCTGTCGCCGATCTGAACACCCGGCTCGTAAAAAAGGTGCGCATGCGTAACTTCCGTCCCAACCTCGTGGTAAGCGGCTGCGAGGCCTGCGCCGAAGATTCCTTTGGCGATTTCACCATCGGCGATGTTGCATTCGAGTCGCTGTGGCAATGCTCGCGCTGTGTGCTGACTACCATCGACCCGGATACCGCCGAAGTCGATGCAAACCGCCAGCCACTGGCCACACTGATGGACTACCGGCGCCGTAACAACGACGAGTGCGTCTTCGGCATGAACGTTGCCGCTACTGGCGTTGGTACCGTTCACGTCGGGCAGGAAATCGTTCTCAGCCAAACCAGGTAGGGAACAGTATATGTATGCATATACATCTACTGTCCCCATTCATTTGCCGATACAGAACGAGTTGAAGATGCGTCCCAGCAGGTCATCGCTGGAAACTTCACCGGTGATCTCGCCCAGCGCCTGCTGCGCCAGCCGCAGCTCTTCGGCCAGCAGTTCGCCGGCGCGCGCCTGTTCGAGCTGGTCGCGCCCTGCCTGCACATGCTGCCGTGCACGTGCCAGAGCATCCAGATGGCGTCGCCGCGCCATCAACACGCCGCTCTCGCCGGCGTTGTAACCCATGCACTGCTGCAGGTGTTGTCTCAGTTCATTGAAACCGGTGCCGGTTAATGCCGAGATACGCAGTATTGGCTGGCCATCCGTCACGTTAGCCGGTGCGCCGGCTTCCGCCAGATCCATCTTGTTGAGCACTACGGTCACCGGTACGTCCGGCGGCAGCGGGTGACGCGGCATTTCGCCGGTTGTGGCATCGACCACCAGCAGCACCCGGTCGGCGCCGGCCATTTCGCTGCGCGCGCGGCGCACACCCTCCTGTTCCACGCGGTCCGCGGTGTCACGCAGACCCGCGGTATCAACGATATGCAGTGGCAACCCGTCAAGACTGATGTGTTCGCGCAGTACATCGCGCGTAGTGCCGGGCACATCGGTGACGATGGCGGCGTCATAACCGGCGAGTCGATTGAGCAGGCTCGACTTGCCGGCATTGGGTGCGCCAACGATGACAACCGACATACCGTCGCGCAGCAAAGCACCCTGCCGCGCGCTGGCCGCCAGCAGTTCGAACATCTGCCCGATAGCATCGAGACGGCTGGTGACCTGGTCATCGGCAAGAAAATCGATTTCTTCTTCGGGAAAATCGATCGCTGCCTCGACGTACACACGAAGTTCGGTTATTGCCTCGGTCAGCGCGCCGACGCGTTGCGACAACTCGCCAACGAGTGACCGCGCCGCGGCGCGCGCCGCATCGATCGAGCCGCTGTCAATCAGGTCGGCGATCGCTTCGGCCTGTGCCAGGTCCAGGCGGTCATTGAGAAACGCCCGTTCGGAAAACTCGCCCGGCCGCGCCGCCCGCGCGCCAAGCTGCAGCGTGCGCTGCAGGATCAGGTCCATTACGACCGGACCGCCGTGGCCGTGCAACTCGAGCACGTCTTCGCCGGTAAACGTGTCGGGCGCAGGCATCCACAGCACAATGCCTTCATCGATGGCGTCACCGCGGGCATCGTTGAAATGCGACAGCACCGCCCGCCGCGATTGTGGCAACTGCGGCAACATTGACAGGGCGATCGCTTTGGCATCCGGGCCGGATACGCGCACGATACCAACGCCGCCACGACCGGGTGGCGTGGCAATCGCGGCAATAGTCTCTTCTGTGTGTTTCACGGAGGCCAATAATGGCCCATTTCGGCGGTGACCGTCGCCACTGATTCGGCGCTAGCGCAGTACCAGCCGGACCTTGTGCTTTATGGCGCTGCCTCGCGGAAGGTCACATCGACTGCGTTTGGCGGTACCGCACCATCGGTCTGCATCTCGAACTCAAAGCAGCCGGCGGTGGGAACATTGATACTTCCGTTTAGCGGGAACGTACAGCCGAAAAGCGGGGCCGCCGTCGGCGTGTCTGCGACCAGCGGCGTAGGGGTGCAGTACTCAATTGACCAGTCGTTATCAGCAATCTTCCACTCGAAGTCGCCTGGGTTGGCTTCAAAACGGGCCACGTATAGCCCGCCGCCCTGATCAGAAAACCTGTTGCTGTCACTCGCGCCCCAGTCGTTGATCAGTCCGCCGCGAAAGAACATTGGCAGGCCGGCGAAATCTCCATTGGCCCCGACAGGTTCCGGCGTTAAGCACGCCCCGCAAATAATGCCCTGCCCGGGGCCCGGTGGCTGCAGAAAGAACCCCCGCACGATGGACAGGTCGAGCAGGTCAGTCTGACCGTCGCCATTGTTGTCGGTATCAAGGTCACCGGGCGACAGGAAATTCTGCCTGTAGACGGCGAGGTCCTGCAGATCGACCATGCAGTCATTGGGGGTTGCAACGTCCGCATCGCAGGCATTACCCAGTCCATCGAGATCCGTGTCGCGCTGGTTGGCGTTGGCCACCAGGGTGCAGTTATCGGTATCGTCGTTGATTTGGTCAAGATCGCTGTCGGCTGCGGCATGGATCCCATCCAGCTGCAGCGTCGACACCATGCTGTCGCCAGTCCACGCGGGGCTGACCGCGGACAGAATGCGCAGCTGGACGACGTTGTCGAGCACGGTTGCCAGGCCGTCGCCGCCGCCCTTACATGAGTTACCCGTTACCTCGGTCATCGTCGACGGGTCCAGCAAAAAACTGATGGACTGGAGGCCGTTCGGGCCAGGTTGATTTGGTGGCAGGACTGCAGGCTCGGCGGATGCAAAGCACGTCGATCCATTGGTAATACCAACCCGCAGGTACAGGGTTTCGGTGGCACTGGCATTGGCGGCCTGAAACTCGATCTTGTTGACAGCGGCAGCATTGTAGTCACCAATCCACGCGCTTTCGTTCAACACTGCCTGGCGCGAACCAGGGCCAAAACCGCCGCCCGAATCGTTGCTGAGACAGCATGTGTTCAGCGCCCCACAGCCAGAAACCGCAACAGGGGGGTTAGGCGAACCTGCTCCCTCGAACCAAAAGTCGGTGGCGCATCCCTCAAAGTCGTCGAGTTGTCCCAGTTGAATCTGGCCGCCGGCCGCGGCCGCTAGAAGAACAAGGACCGCACAGACGAGCGGTCGGGTCCGAACGCATATATTCATTTTTTTCGCCTGCGGAACGCGGCACCCCAGCTACAACTTATATAAAGTTATAGCAGACAGGCGCTGCCTTCGTTATCGAGACGGGGTTTCGCCGCAGTGCAGCGACGGGCGGGTCAGCCTTCGCGTTCGATGACGCTATTGATGTGCCACTGCTGCGCGACCGACAGCACGGTGTTGACGAACCAGTAAAGGACAAGGCCCGCGGGGAAGAAGGCGAAGAACACTGTCATGACGATCGGCAGGATCTGGGCCACGCGTGCCTGCACCGGGTCGGGTGGCGCGGGATTGAGACGCTGCTGCAACATCATTGCCGCGCCCATCAACAGCGGCAGGATAAAAAACGGGTCACGTACCGACAGGTCGTCAATCCAGCCGATCCATGGCGCCTGGCGCAGCTCGACGCTTTCAATCAGCACCCAGTACAACGCCAGGAATACCGGCATCTGGATCAGGATAGGCAGGCAGCCGGACATCGGGTTGGCGCCCTCGCTCTTGTACAGCTCCATCATCGCCTGGCTGAGCTTCTGGCGATCGTCCTTGTAGCGTTCCTGCATGGCCTTCAGCCGCGGCTGCAGCTTGCGCATTTTTGCCATTGAGCGGCCGCTGGTCTCGGTGAGCTTGTAGAACACCAGCTTGATCAGGATGGTGAGCAATATGATTGCCCAGCCCCAGTTACCGACGAAGCTGTGGATCTTGTGCAGCAACCAGAACAACGGCTCCGAGAAAATCGCGAGGGCGCCGTAGTCCACTGTCTTTGCCAGCTTTGGCCCGGCCAGCTTCAGCTGCTCCTGGATTTTCGGCCCGACGAAAAGTGCGTGGCGGAATTCTGTTGCCTCACCCGGCGCGGCCTGTTGCACTTCGCCGACGGCGCTCAACAGCGCAACGTCGCCCGACTGCAGCCGGCTGCGGTAGTGCACCTGCTCCTGCGCCGGCGGTATCACGGCGGTAACGAAGTGATGCTGGATTGACGCCATCCAGCCGCCAGTCAGCCGCGCGTCTACCGGTCTTTTGCGCAGGTCCTTCAGCTTCAGCTTGTCGTATTTTTCACCATCGAACAGCACCGGCCCGGTGAACGAGTAGCTGTCGACATTGAAAAAAGATCGTTCCGGCGGCCGCAGCTGGCGCTTGATTTGCGAATACGCGGCGCCGCTCCACGCTGTTGTGCCGGCGGTAACGCGATGGGTCAGGCCGACCTGGTAGCTACCACGGCTGAACTCGTAAATTTTCTCTACACGGTGGCCGTCCTGCTGCCAGTTCAGCACGACCTGCAGCTCGTCCGCTGCATCATCAAGCCGGTACTCGTCCTGCACGGTGCTGTACACGGCCCGATGATCCGGCGCGGCCGCATCCTGGCTGAGCAGGCCCGACTGCAGCAAATAAACTTCGCCGCCGCTGTTGTCCAGCAACGTGATCAGGTTGCCGGGCTGATCCTTGCGCACCGGGTAGTCGAGCAAGGTTGCGGCCACCAGGTCGCCACCGGCCAGCTCGATTTCCAGGTCCAGCACATCGGTAACCACCCGCACCCGCTGGCCGCGTGGCGCGACCGTTTCTGCCACAGACAATGCCGGTCGTTCGCCCTGTTCCGTTTCGGTGACAGACAGCGACGGCAAATCGCTTTCCGCCGGTGCGGCCGGCACGCTCTCGTCAGCCGCTGTCTCGGCTGCCGCCGGTGGCTGGCGTTGTGGGCCGTAGTCTTTCATCCACGCGTCCCACAGCAGGAAACAGATCAGCCCGAAACTGATCCACAAAAGCAGGCGCGGGTTATCCATGGTGGTGCTCGACGTCCGGCACCGGATCGATTCCGCCCGGGTGCCACGGGTGGCAACGACCAATGCGCCGCAGGCTCAGCCAGCCGCCGTGCATTACGCCGTGGCGACGCACGGCCTGCTCCGCATAGCTCGAGCAGCTCGGGTAGAACCGGCAGCGCGGACCCAGCAGCGGGCTGACCGCCAGTCGGTACGCGCGTATCAGGAAGAGGCAGACGGCGCGCATTTTTCGCTGATCCTGTTCCAGTGAGCGGCCAGACTGCTGGCTACTTTTTGACCATCGTGCCGGCTGACGCCCGGGCGGGCAATGACCACGATATCCGTGCCCGGCAGCGCGTGCTGGTTGAGACGAAAGCTTTCGCGCACGCGGCGTTTCAGCCGGTGTCGCCGGACGGCATTGCCGGCAGCCTTTTTCGAGACTGCCAGGCCAAGTCGCGGGTAGGTGTGGTCGTTGGGAAGGGCGAGCACGGTAAACAACGCATCCGTCGATCGTGATGAACAATTTTTGAACACCCGGTCGAAGTCCTCACGGGTGGCGAGTCGCATGCGATCAGGGAACGCGAACCGGCGCACGCGCTGTCACGGGCCGACGCAGCCCCTCAGGGGCTCAGCCGCTTGCGGCCCTTGGCCCGGCGGCGTGCCAGGATCTGCCGTCCCGCTTTGGTCGCCATGCGGGCACGGAAGCCATGAGTCCGTTTGCGGCGCAGGTTGCTCGGTTGGTAAGTGCGTTTCATTTTCGTGCGCCCTACTACGTATCAAAAACTTGCGGCTGCACTGCCGCAAAGAGCCCGGAAGGTTACGCGCGGGCCCTCAGCCATGTCAACCATTTTAGACAATTCTGCGCTGTGGAATCGGGCCATAGACGGGTATACACTCGGTCCCCTTCCTCGCAATAACTCAATCACCGCTTTTTGGGGGCGTCTACTGGTGCAAGAGTCTGTCTGGAGCCGTTGCGTAGAGCGGCTCGAAGGTGAACTGTCCGCGCAACAATTTAACAAGCTGGTGCGTCCACTGCATGCGGTCGAGGAGGGTTCCACACTGAAACTCCTCGCGCCAAACCGCTTCATTGTCGACTCTGTCACCGAGCAGTTGCTCGACCATATTTCGGAAGTCGTTCGCGACGAATGCGCCGTGCCCGATCAGCATGTCGTGCTCGAGGTCGCACGCCGCGCCGAGCAGTTCAGCCAGCCGCAAAGTTTCGCCGCGCCGCAACCGGAGCGCACGGTGATCGGTGGTCGGCTTAACCCCGAGTTCACGTTCGAAAAGTTTGTTGAGGGCAAGAGCAACCAGCTGGCGCGGGCCGCTGCCCGCCAGGTCGCCGAGAACCCCGGCGTTGCCTATAACCCGCTGTTTATCTACGGCGGAACGGGCCTGGGCAAGACCCACCTGATGCACGCCGTCGGCGACCAGATGCTCAAAACCGGTCGTGGTTCGGGTGGTGTTGCGTACGTTCATTCCGAGCGTTTTGTTGGCGATATGGTCAGGGCATTGCGGCGAAACACGATCAATGAATTCAAGCGGGCCTATCGCAGTCTTGACGCATTGCTGATTGATGACATCCAGTTTTTTGCCGGTAAGGATCGCTCGCAGGAAGAGTTTTTCCACACGTTCAATGCGCTGCTGGAAGGCCAGCAACAAGTGATCCTGACCTGCGACCGTTACCCGAAAGAAGTTGATGGCCTGGAGGAGCGTTTGAAGTCGCGCTTCGGCTGGGGCCTGACCGTGTCGATTGATCCGCCGGAGCTTGAGACCTGCGTTGCAATTCTCAAGAGCAAGGCGTTGTCGATGGAGGTCAACCTGCCCGACGAAGTCGCGTTCTTCGTGGCCAAGCGGGTGCGCTCGAATGTGCGCGAACTGGAGGGCGCGCTGCGGCGCGTAGTGGCCAATTCGCGCTTCACCGGCCGGCCGATTACGCTCGATTTCGCCAAGGAGGCATTGCGGGATCTCCTGGCACTGCAGGAAAAACTCGTAACTATCGATAACATCAAGAAAACCGTTGCCGAGTACTACAAGATTCGTGTGGCTGACCTGCTGTCCAAACGCCGCAGCCGGTCTATTACCCGGCCACGCCAGGTTGCCATGGCCTTGTCAAAGGAATTGACTAACCATAGCCTTCCGGAAATTGGCGACGCTTTTGGCGGCCGTGACCACACAACGGTGCTGCACGCGTGCCGAAAAATTCGCGAGTTACGCGAGACGGAACTGCGCATCGGTGAGGATTACCTCAACCTGTTGAGAACCCTTACCGGCTAGTGTGGATAAGTGGTGGAGGAATAAAAGCTGCACAGTTCATCCACAGACAGTACCGCGTGGAACAGGTCCTGGGTTCCATGGTTGAAAGACAGGTAACTCACTGATATACAAAGAGAAACAGGAACTTATCCCCAGCCAGAGTGGGGGCTAATAATTACAGGTTTTATTTAGTAAATAAAGATTTATTACGGGGGCTCCCGATGAAATTCTCCGCCCAGCGCGAAACGCTGCTGAAGCCTCTCCAGGCCGTCGCCGGTGTTGTCGAACGCCGGCAAACCATGCCGATCCTGGCCAACTTTCTGCTGGTGGCCAGGGACAACCAGCTGTCCGCCACAGCGACGGACCTGGAAGTTGAGCTGGTCGCCACGATCGATCTCGATGTGGCCAGCCCGGGCGAAATCACCGTGCCCGGTCGCAAGCTGCTCGACATCTGCCGGGCGTTGCCGGAAGGCGCCAAGGTCGATGTTTCGACGAAGGGCGACCGGCTGGTTGTGCAGTCCGGCCGCAGCCGGTTTACGCTTTCGACGCTGGGCGCGGCAGACTTTCCGGCCATCGAGGACATCGAGCCGCAGCAGACCCTGAAGCTGAGCCAGGCCGACTGCAAAAAGTTGCTGGAAAAAACGCACTTTGCGATGGCCCACCAGGACGTGCGCTACTACCTCAACGGCCTGTTGCTGGACGTCAGCGACAGCTGGGTGCGCGCGGTGGCAACCGACGGCCACCGGCTGGCGCTGTGTGAGATGCCGCTCGACGGGCAGAAACCCAGCCCGCAGCAGGTCATCGTGCCGCGCAAGGGCGTGCTGGAGCTGCAGCGGCTGTTGTCCGGCGAGGGCGACGTCGATATCGCCATCGGTGCCAATCACGTTCGCATCGAGCTGGCCGGCATCCGGTTTACCTCCAAGCTGGTGGATGGTCGCTTCCCGGAATACGACCGGGTCATCCCGGCCAATCCGCGCTTCAACCTGCTGGCCGACTGCGGTGACCTGAAGCACGCCCTGCAGCGGGCGGCGATCCTGTCGAACGAAAAATATCGCGGCATCCGCTTCGGGCTGGCTGACAGCCTGCTTCGCATCCAGGCGCATAACCCGGAACAGGAAGAAGCCGAAGAGGAAATGGAAGTTGACTACCACGGCGATGCCATGGAAATCGGTTTCAATGTCAATTACCTGCTGGACGCCCTGAGCAGCGTGGATTCCGACAAGGCGGAAGTCCTGCTGACAGATGCCAACAGCAGCTGCCTGATTCAGGAACCCGGCATGGAAAACTGCAAATACGTCGTGATGCCGATGCGGCTCTAGGCCGACAGTGCCCGGCAGCCTGGAACGGCTGCAGGTTGACGACTTTCGTTGCCTGCAGCATATCGAGCTGGAAGCTGCACCGGGCATCAACCTGATCACCGGAAAAAACGCCTCGGGCAAGACCAGCTTGCTCGAGGCGATTTTCGTTCTGGGTCGCGGCCGGTCCTTCCGCACAGCCCAGCGCCAGCGGCTGATCCGCGAGGGCAGCGACTATTACCAGGTGCTCGGCGATATCTCGGCCGGGGGCAGGCCCTGCCGGATCGGGATCAGGGCAGACCGCGGAGAACAGCAAATCCATATCGGTGGCCGGCCCGCCGGCAGCGTGGCCGAACTCGGCCAGGTGCTGCCGGTCGAGGCAATCGACCCGGAAGTCCACAAGCTGGTGGAAGAGGGCCCGGAGCGACGCCGGCGCTTTCTCGACTGGGGAGCGTTTCACGTGGATCAATCGTTTCTGCCGACCTGGCAGCGGTATCGCCGGGCGCTGCGACAGCGTAACGCCCTGCTGGCTGCCGGGGCACCCGGCCAGCTGGGGGCCTGGGAGGAGGAGCTGGCAGGCAGCGGGGAGGCCCTGACGGAGATACGGCGGCGGTTCCTGCAGCAGCTGGCCGAACCCGTCGCGCGATTTGGCCGGCAATTACTGGATTCGGAGATTCGCATCGATTTTCGCCCCGGGTGGAGCGGTGACCGCGGGCTGGCCGAAATGCTGGAGCAGGACCGGGAGCGGGACCTGGCCATGGGACGGACTCTCGCCGGGCCACAGCGCGCCGAGCTGATCATTCACCTGGACACCGCCCGGGCCCGCTCACGGGTGTCTCGGGGGCAGCAGAAGCTGCTGGCGGCCTGCCTGCTGCTGGCCCAGCTGGAGGTCCTGGCACAAGCCGGTCGCCCCCGGGCCATATTGCTGCTCGACGATCCGGGCGCGGAGCTCGATCGGGAGCGGGTCGCGGCATTACTGGAGGCGCTGAGCGCCCTCGACGTACAGCTTTTCCTGACGGCGCTGGAGCGCGAAAATCTGCCCGATATCGCCGATCGCGTGTTCCACATGGAACAGTTTGAACCACGATTAGTGGTATAATAGGCGATTGTTTTTACACTGACTTTTGCCAGAGCCGGCCTCTTGCTGCATTGCAACAAAAGAGACCGGCGCGGGGGCCCTTCGCAAAGCGAAAAGTATCACCGGTTTCGTGTGCCCACGACCGGCAGTGTGACCATTAAAAAAACCAGGCGGGTGGAATGAGTTACGACTCGAGCAACATCAAAGTCCTCAAGGGACTCGAGGCAGTGCGCAAGCGACCGGGTATGTACATCGGCGACACCGATGATGGCACCGGATTGCATCACATGGTTTTTGAGGTCGTCGATAACTCGATTGACGAAGCGCTGGCCGGACATTGCAGCGGGATCACGGTAACGATTCACGCGGACGAATCAATAACGGTTGTCGATGATGGTCGCGGCATACCGGTAGATGAACACCCGGAAGAAAAACGTTCGGCCGCCGAAGTCATCATGACGGTGCTGCACGCCGGCGGTAAGTTTGATGACAATTCGTACAAGGTTTCCGGCGGGCTGCACGGCGTTGGTGTTTCAGTAGTTAACGCACTGTCCGAACAGCTGGACCTGATTATTCACCGCGACGGCCAGGTGTGGGCACAGGAATACAGCATGGGTACGCCGGCGGGCGACCTCAAGGCAGTCGGCGACACTGATCGCACCGGCACCACCATTCACTTCAAGCCCAGCCAGGAAGTGTTCAGCGACACCCGCTATCACTACGAAATACTGGCAAAGCGACTGCGCGAACTGTCCTTCCTCAATTCCGGTGTTCGCATCGAGCTGATCGATGAGCGCGAGGACAAGCGTGACGTATTCGAGTACCAGGGCGGCATCCGCGCTTTTGTCGAGCATCTCAATCGCAACAAGACTCCAATTCACCAGACAGTGCTGCACTTCATTACCACCCGCGATGACGTGCAGGTCGAAGTGGCGTTGCAGTGGAACGACAGCTACAGCGAATCGATGTATTGCTACACCAACAATATTCCGCAGCGGGATGGCGGCACGCATCTCAGCGGTTTTCGTGCCGCGCTGACCCGCACGCTGAACAACTACATCGAGAAGGAAGGGCTGGCACGCAAGGAAAAGGTCAACACATCCGGTGACGATGCGCGCGAAGGGCTGACCGCCGTGCTCTCGGTGAAAGTACCTGACCCGAAGTTTTCATCGCAGACAAAAGACAAACTGGTCTCGTCCGAAGTGAAGGGGATCGTTGAGGCTGCCGTCGGTGAGCAGCTCGAGGACTTCCTGCTGGAGCATCCGCAGGAAGCAAAATCGGTGGTCGGCAAAATTATCGATGCGGCCCGTGCCCGTGAGGCGGCCCGCAAGGCGCGCGAAATGACGCGGCGCAAGGGGGCGCTCGACATCGCCGGCTTGCCCGGCAAGCTGGCCGATTGCCAGGAGCGCGATCCGGCGCAGTCCGAGCTGTACCTGGTGGAGGGTGACTCGGCCGGCGGTTCGGCCAAGCAGGGTCGCGACCGGCGCACCCAGGCGATCCTGCCGCTGCGCGGCAAGATCCTCAATGTGGAGCGCGCACGCTTCGACAAGATGCTCGCATCCAACGAGGTTGCGACGCTGATTACCGCGTTGGGCTGCGGCATCGGCCGCGAGGACTTTGATGCCGACAAGCTGCGCTACCACCGCATCATCATCATGACCGATGCGGACGTCGACGGCTCGCATATACGCACACTGCTGTTGACGTTTTTCTATCGCCAGATGCCCGAGCTCATCGAGCGTGGCCACATCTATATCGCGCAGCCACCGCTGTACAAGATCAAGAAAGGCCGCCAGGAGCACTACGTCAAAGACGACGCCGAGCTCAATGCCTACCTGCTGACGCTGGCGCTGGATGGCGCGCAGCTGCACGTGACCGCCGATGCACCCGCACTCAAAGGGCCGGCACTGGAAGCACTGGCGCGCAAATACATGGAAGTCGACGCGATCATCCAGCGCTGGTCACGGCGCTACGATGAACGCGTTTTACGCCAGCTGGTACACCTGCCGCGGGTCGGCAGCGAACAGCTTGCCGACCAGGCATGGATGGAGCGCTGGGTGAGCGAGCTGGGCGACCGACTGCAAAGCCCTACCGGTGGTAACGGTACCGCCCGCTACGAGACCGCGCTGGAATGGGGCGACGCAGGTTTTCATATCCAGCTGAGACGGCGTTACCACGGCGTTTATACCGAAAAGCGCATACAAAAAGCGTTTTTTGAATCTGCCGAATACCTGCGTATCGCTGAGCTGGGCGAAGAACTTGCCGACCTGATCGGCGATGGCGCCTATGCGGCGCGTGGCGATAAAAACCTGGCCGTTGCCAGCTTCGATGAAGCAATGGAGTGGCTCATGGCACAGGCGCGCAAGGGCCAGACTATCCAGCGCTACAAGGGCCTCGGCGAAATGAACCCGGGGCAGTTATGGGAAACCACGATGGATCCGAACGTGCGCCTGATGATGCAGGTGCATATCGAAGACGGGTTTGCCGCGGACGAAATCTTCACCACGCTTATGGGCGACCAGGTTGACCCGCGGCGCGAATTTATCGAGCGCAATGCCCTGATGGTTGCGAACCTCGACATCTGACGCCATGCGCAGTGCCTTAGCCGCGTTGATGTTGTTGGCAGCTGTCGGCTGTAGCAGCACGGAGGACGCGGCACCGCTGGCCTGGCTGGCCGGCTGCTGGACCGATGGCACCATCGTGGAACGATGGTCCGTTGCCGGGGACGGCTACCTGTTCGGCTACAGCGTGACCCTGGACGAAGATGGCAAGGTGGCGTTCTTCGAGCAGCTGCGCATCGAGCCCGGTGTTGCAGGTCCCGTTTACCAGGCCTATCCGGGCGGCCGCGGCCCCACCGCGTTTACCACCGTGGAGCAGGGCAGCGGCACGATCACTTTTGCCAACCCCGCCCATGATTACCCGCAGAAAATGTCCTATACCCGCAACGGCGATACGCTGCGGGCAACTATTGCTCTGATGGACGGCAGCCGTCCGGGCCACTGGGATTACCACGCCTGCGCCCGGTGACCAACGCGAAAACGGGCCGGCCCGGCCCGGGTGTTTTCCGAGCAACTTTGTATCATTTAACATCATATTTATTGTACTTCTAAATGCAATTAGGCTAAATTGCACTGATGGATGCAAGAAAGGCCGCCCTTATCGCTGACGTTCGCGGCTCGCGAAAAATCAGTGATTTTGTAGCACTTCGCGACCGCAAGCTGGCTTTTGCTTCGGCCAAACACCTGTCTCTGGGCCTGATCCAGGCTCCGTACGCCGTCACCGTCTGGGATGAATTCCAGACGCTGACAGGCCGTACCGAGGACGTGCCGCACATCATTTTCGACCTGCGCCGCCTGTTCCAGCCGTTGTCACTATGGATCGGGGTCGGCGTCGGCGAGGTGACCGGGTTGCCGGCCGTAACCGGCGGACGGCCACTGTCGGATGTGGCCGGCGGCGAGGCCTTTCTTTCGGCACGCGATGCCATCGACCTGGTCAAGGACCGCTCCGGCAAATACCGACGACTGACTGCTTTCAAATCCGCCGAAGCTGAGCGCGATGAGCTGCTTGGTCACATTTATGGCCTGCACGACACGTTGCTGATGCAGGTCACGCCGACACAGTGGCGCACCATTGACGCTGTGATTGACGTCGGCCAGCAGGACGAAGCAGCGGAAAAACTTGGCGTCAGTGCATCGACCGTTTCACGCAACCTGCGTCGCGCGCATTACTGGCAAATGCTGGAAACACGCAAAGCGGCAGTGAAGATCCTCAGGACGCCGGCACCGCAGCAGCGGTGACAAACGACACCAGGATGCTCAGGCCGCATCCGCTGCTGCCGACCGGTCAGCGTAAGCGGTGCTGATTTGCTGCATTGTTCCCTCGATCCAGGCCTGTGCTTCTTCGTTAATAGCGGCGGGTTCGCGGCCGGCTGTTTCGATTGGCGGACCCACAACCATCCTGATGGTGCCCGGTTTTTTTAGCAGGCTGTGCCGCGGCCAGTAATCACAAGCGTTGTGTGCCACCGGTATGATGCGGCGCTGCGTGTTTTTTGCCAGCAATGCGCCACTCAAACCATAGCGGCGTGTTTTTCCCGGTGCCATCCGGGTGCCCTCGGGAAAAATCATCACCCACACGCCGGCATTCAGTCGCAGCGCACCCCTGGAAACCACCTGCCTGACAGCGGTACTGCGGGCGCCACGGTTTATTCCCACCGGGCGCAGCGCGGCCAGCGCCCAGCCGAATAACGGTAACCAGTACAGCTCGCGCTTCAGCACCCAGGTCTGCTCGGGAAAAACCAGCAGTTCAGCAAAAGTCTCCCACGTTGAGCTGTGCTTGAGATAGACAACGCAGGTACCGTCCGCAGGTATGTTCTCGGCCCCGGTCACCTCGTGGTCGAGACCGCACAGGACGCGCAGCAGCCACAGATTAAGGCGCACCCACCGTACTGCCGCACGATACGAAGCAGAGCGGCCGAACGGCGCTGCCAGCAGCACCCAGACTGCATACGGCACCACCGACAGACTCATCAGAATCGTAAACAGCAGCGAGCGCAGGTACTGCATCACTCTGTCAGCAGCGCATCAACTGCTGCTGCAAGGTCGTCATACACTTCCACATCGTCACGGCGATTCTCCCGCAGCGTGCGCCTGCCATTGCCAGTGCGCACCAGTATTGGCCGCGCTCCGGCTGACTCGGCCGACAGCAAATCACGTTCCGAATCGCCAATCACCGGCACCCCGGCGAGGTTGCGGCGATAACGCGTGGCAATCTGCTGCAGCAGCCCGGGCTTTGGCTTGCGGCAATCGCAGCGGTCATCGGGCACGTGCGGACAAAAATAGATGCCGTCGATTTCGCCGCCATGGGTGGCCAGCTCGCCGCGCATTTTCTGGTGCATCTCGTGCAAATCGCTGATGGAAAACAGCCCGCGTCCGATGCCGGACTGGTTGGTCGCCACACAAACCGTCCAGCCGGCGCGACACAGCCTGCCGATCGCCTCCAGGGCCCGGGGCAGCGCATTCCATTCGCTGGCGCTTTTTACGTAGTCGACTGAGTCACGATTGATCGTACCGTCGCGGTCGAGGATCACGAGTCTGGCGCCACTCGCGCTGCTCATCCGACCTGCAGGCGTGAAAGATCAGCGGTATGCAGGAACAGGCTGCGCAGCTGGCTGAGCAACGCCAGCCGGTTGCGCCGGACCTCTTTGTCCTCAGCCATCACCAGTACGTCGTCAAAGAAGTGGTCCACCGCCGGGCGCAGTGCGGCCAGGCGAGTGAGCGCGTCAGCGTATTTACGGCTGCTCAGCAGCGGCATGACTTCGCCGTGCATTCGTTCCAGCTCGCTGTGCAGAGCTTTTTCTGCCGCTTCGTGCAGCAAGTCAGCCTGTGCGGCCGGCGGGATATCGTCGTCGGCACTGCGCAGGATATTGGCGATTCGCTTGTTCGCCGCTGCCAGCGCTTCGGCCGCATCGAGCTGCGAGAAGCTCCTGACTGCCTGCAGCCGCTGGTGAAAATCCAGCGGGCTGGCCGGCCGCCGTGCAGCGACCGCGTCGAACATCTGCACGGTGATACCGGCATCGGGGTCGTCCAGGTAATAACTGCGCAGTCGTTCGAGCAGCCAGGTATAGATTTCCTCACTCATCGCCTGCCGGTCCGTGTCGACCGGCTGCAAGTCCAGCGCAACATGGATTAGCGCCGGCACGTCGGCATCGTATTGCTTTTCGATCAGCAGCCGCAGCAGGCCCAGCGCGCTGCGCCGCAGGGCAAACGGGTCGCGCGTACCCGTCGGCCGCTGGCCGATCGCAAAGATGCCGGCCAGCGTGTCGAGTTTCTCTGCCGCCGACAGCACCGCACCAGTGGCGGTAGACGGCAGCAAGTCACCGGCAAAACGCGGCAGGTACTGTTCTTCCAGAGCAACGGCGACCTCTTCGGTTTCGCCGTCATGCGTTGCGTAGTAACGGCCCATTGTTCCCTGCAGCGAAGGAAACTCGCCAACCATGTCAGTCAGCAGGTCGCACTTGCCCAGCGTCGCGGCACGCGCACAGAGCTTGCGATCCGCACCCATCGGGTCGGCCAGCACCTGTGTCAGCTGTTCGACGCGGCTGGCCTTGTCCTTCAGGGTGCCGAGTTTTTTCTGGAACACAACGCCGGCCAGCGCTGCAGTGCGTTCGGCCAGCGGCGTGCGCCGGTCGCTGTCCCAGAAGAACGCGGCGTCAGCCAGTCGCGGCCGCACGACACGTTCGTTGCCACTGCGTACCTGGTCGGGGTCTTTGCTTTCGATATTGCTGACCGTCACAAACTCCGGCAGCAGCCCGTCCTTGCCACGAATCGGGAAGTAGCGCTGGTGTGCCTGCAGCGTCTCGATCAGGACTTCTTCGGGCAGCTCCAGAAAGCGCTCGTCAAATGTGGCACTGACAGCGACGGGCCACTCCACCAGCGCGGTTACCTCGTCCAGCAGCGCTGCATCGGAAACCGGCTGGCCGCCCGCCTGCGCCGCGGCCTGCTGCACATCCGTCTCAATGCGCTCACGCCTGACAGAAAAATCCGGCAGCACGTGGCCGCGCTGCTGCAGCTTTTCTGAGTAGTCGGACGGGCGACTGATCTCGATCGCATCGGGCGCATGGAAGCGATGCCCGCGGGTATAACGGTCGCTGTCGAGCTCGAACAGTCTTGCCGGTACTACCTGGCTACCCAGCAGCATCACGATCCAGTGCACCGGCCGCACAAACTCCGCTTCGCGCGCACCCCAGCGCATGCGTTTCGGGATCGGCAGCTTCTCCAGTGCTGTCATGACGATTGCCGGCAGCAGCTTTTCGGCCGGCTGGCCCGTTTCGGTGCCACGATGCATCAGCCAGGCGCCCTTTGCAGTTTCCACCTGCTCCAGGTCGCCAACGCCAACACCGCATTTTCCGGCGAAGGCGAGCGCCGCGCGGGTGGGTTCGCCGGCATCGTCAAAAGCAATCTTTACCGGCGGGCCGCGCGACTCGGTCTTGCGGTCCTCCTGGCGTGCCTGCAGTTTCGCCACCTGAACCGCGAGTCGTCGTGGTGTTGCGAACAGCGCAACGTCACCGTATGCCAGCCCGGCCTCATCGAGCCCGGTACGTATCTGTGTGCCGAACACTTCCGACAGGCGGCGCAATGCCCTGGGGGGCAATTCTTCGGTGCCGATCTCTACCAGGAAATCCTGCGTGTCGCTCATCTGGGCCGGCGCTCCGTTCAGGCAGCTTGCAGCAGCGGGAAGCCGAGCGACTCGCGGCTGGCGTAATACGATTCGGCCACAGACCGTGCCATGGTGCGGACGCGGAGGATGTAACGCTGGCGTTCGGTAACCGATATGGCATGACGTGCGTCAAGCAGGTTGAAAGCATGCGAGGCGAGCATGACCTGCTCGTAAGCAGGTAACGCCAGGCCGGCCTCTATCAGTTTGTTGAACTCAGCCTCGCAGCTGTCAAACCAGCCAAACATGACGTCGACATCCGCGTGCTCGAAGTTGTAAGCGGACATCTCCACTTCGTTCTGGTGAAACACGTCGCCATAGGTCACCTTGCCCTGCGGTCCCTCGGTCCAGACCAGGTCGAAAATGCTTTCGGTCGACTGCAGGTACATCGCCAGCCGCTCCAGTCCATAGGTCAGCTCGCCGGTCACCGGGCGGCAGTCCAGCCCGCCGACCTGCTGGAAGTAGGTGAACTGGGTCACCTCCATGCCGTTGAGCCACACCTCCCAGCCCAGGCCCCACGCTCCCAGCGTGGGCGACTCCCAGTTGTCTTCGACGAAGCGAATGTCGTGCGTCAGCGTGTCAAAACCCAGGGCCCGCAACGAGCCCAGGTACAGCTCCTGGATATCATCCGGTGAGGGTTTCAGCACCACCTGGTACTGATAGTAATGCTGCAGCCGGAAAGGGTTTTCGCCGTAACGGCCGTCGGTCGGACGCCGGCACGGCTGCACATAGGCGGCACGCCACGGCTCCGGCCCGATCGACCGCAGAAACGTCGCCGGGTGAAAGGTCCCGGCACCCATCGGCATATCGTACGGCTGCATGAGCACACAACCATGCCCGGCCCAGTACGCGTTCAGAGCGTCTACCAGGGCCTGAAAAGTCTGCGGAGATGTGCTGGCCGGCTGTTCCATTTCGCGGCGAGTATAGCCTGATAACTCAGATACTTACCAACAGGCCTGCCTCATGCTGGTGCGACGCGCGCAGGCTTTCGCACCAAGGGGGGGCGTCACGGCTGACACTGCGAGCCGAAGCGGTTGATTTACCTCATCGGCATGGCTGGCACAGTTCCTGCAACAATACCGGTATTCCCGGAGCGCCAGAGCGGTGCAGTCGGGCCCGTACCTTTTGTTCCCGTGGAGGGAGAACTTATGAAACCCGCCGACGTAATCGACGCAATCAAGAAAAACGAAATCAATTTTGTAGACCTTCGTTTTACCGATACCCGCGGCAAGGAGCAGCACGTAACGCTGCCGGCCAGCCAGGTGGACGGAGACCTGTTCGAGGAAGGCAAGATGTTCGACGGCTCTTCGATAGCCGGCTGGAAGGGCATCCAGGAGTCCGACATGATCCTGATGCCGGAAGCGGCTTCGGCCGTGCAGGACGTTTTTTCGCAGGAGCCCACGATGGTGCTGCGCTGTGACGTCATCGAGCCTACCACCATGCAGGGCTACGAACGCGACCCGCGCTCGCTGGCCAAGCGTGCCGAGGCCTACCTCAAGTCCACCGGCATTGCCGATGCTGCTTACTTTGGCCCTGAAAACGAGTTTTTTGTTTTTGATGATGTGCGCTGGGGCACCGAGATGAGCGGATCGTTCTATCGCATCGATTCGCAGGAAGCCGGGTGGAACTCGAACAAGGTCTACGATGATGGCAACTTCGGTCATCGCCCGGGCGTGAAGGGCGGGTACTTCCCGGTACCGCCGGTCGATTCACTGCATGACCTGCGCTCCGAGATGTGTCGGGCACTGGAAGAAATGGGGCTGGGCACCGAAGTGCATCACCACGAGGTGGCAACAGCCGGACAGTGCGAGATCGGTGTGGCGTTCAATACGCTGGTAAAGAAAGCCGACGAAGTACAGACGTTGAAATACGTGGTAATGAACGTCGCGCATCATTACGGCAAATCGGCTACGTTCATGCCCAAGCCCGTTGTCGGCGACAACGGTAACGGCATGCATGTGCACCAGTCCCTGGGCAAGAGCGGCGACAACCTGTTCAGCGGCAACGAATATGGCGGCCTGTCGGAAACCGCGCTGTACTACATTGGCGGCGTGCTCAAGCATGCGCGCGCAATCAATGCTTTTGCCAACGCCAGCACCAACAGTTACAAGCGTCTGGTGCCAGGCTTCGAGGCGCCGGTGTTCCTCGCCTATTCGGCACGTAATCGCTCGGCATCGGTACGTATTCCTCACGTGCCAAATCCGAAGGGTCGCCGCATCGAGGTGCGTTTCCCGGATTCCACGGCTAACCCCTACTTTGCGTTTGCAGCAATGATGATGGCCGGCATAGATGGCATTCAGAACCGGATTCATCCGGGCGATGCAATGGACAAGGACCTGTACAACCTGCCGCCGGAAGAAGCGCTCGACATCCCGGAGGTATGTTTCTCGTTTGACGAAGCGTTGGCAGCACTGGACGGCGATCGGGCTTTTCTTACCGCTGGTGGCGTGTTTTCCGATGACGTGATCGATGCCTACATCGAGCTCAAGATCGAGGAGGTCACGCGTCTGCGCATGACCACCCATCCGGTCGAGTTCGATATGTATTACAGCCTGTAAGGGCTGCGCAGTCGGCGGCGTCTGACGGCCTGGCGGGTCCGCGGGCGCCACGCGGCGGGGAAAACCCTGCCTGGGGAGCCGGCCCGTTTGGGCCGGCTTCTCTTTTATATCCGGCGTATGTGAGCCAGCTACTGGCCTGAACCCCTGCCGGCCGGTATTCTTGAGATGTATGCGCACTATCGTATTGATTTTTATTATTATCGCGTCGGCGGCGACGGCCGAGACCACGCTGTATCGCTGGGTGGATGAGCAGGGCCGCGTGCACTACTCGGACCGCCCGCGTGCCGAGGCCGAGCAGGTTCAGATCCGCGAACCCATGAGCTATACCGAGCGCCGGCCACAGGCGCCACCGGCCGACGTCCCGGACGCGCAGCGTAACGTCGAGTCGACCGCCAGCTTCGCCGGCTATAACTCAGTGGGCGTCAACTCACCGACCGAGGACCAGGTGTTGTGGAACATCGGGGGCACTCTGCCGGTAACGCTCTCGGTGCAGCCGCAGCTGCAGCAGGGTCACAGCATACAGGTGTACTTCAACGGCGCGCAGGCCGCAGACTGGCCAGCCGCATCCACCAGTTACACGCTGGAAAATATCTATCGCGGTACGCACACGCTTGCTGTGTCCATTGTTGACGGCAGCGGCAACGAGATCGCGGTGTCCGAGCCAGTCAGCTTCCACGTAAAACAGTCCTCGACTCTCAACTGACGCGTCATGTGTTCCGCACCGGCCGATCGCCGTGACAAACCGGGCGAACTGGCGGCCATTGTCGATGCTCTGGCTACTGCCATAGTCGTACTCGATGCGCGGGAGCAGATCCGGCGTATGAATCCTGCTGCCGAGACGCTGCTCGGCATCAGCAACGAGCGCGCGACCGGCAAAACTTTTGGCGAACTGCTTCCCGGCAATCAGGAATTCGAACTTGAATTGCGTCGTGTCAGCAATGACGGTGTGGCCTCGGTACGGCGCGAGCTGGAACTGGTAGTTGGCCAGGACGAAAGCCGCATAGTTGATTGCCGCACCAGTCCGATGGGTGACGGGCTCCTGGTTGAGTTGCTCGATGCGGAACCGCGGCTGGCGATTAATCGCGAGATCGCGTTGCTGGCGCAGCAGAGCGTCAGTCGTAACATCACCCGGCAGCTGGCTCATGAAATCAGGAATCCACTGGGTGGACTGCGTGGTGCCGCGCAGCTGCTGCAGCGGCAACTGGCCAGCCCCGAGCAGCAGGACTATACGCGGGTCATTATCGAAGAAGCCGACCGGCTTAACAGCCTGGCCGACAGCATGCTGGGTCCCGACCAGCCGCTCAGCAGAAAAGCGGTAAACATCCACCAGCTGACTAACCGCGTTTGTGAGCTGCTCAAAGGTGAAGCGTCGCCGACGATAGAAGTGACTGAAGACTACGACCCCAGCCTGCCGGAACCTGGGCTCGATGCAAATCTTGTCACCCAGGCACTGCTGAACATCGGTCGCAACGCCATCCAGGCTCTGGGTGCAGGTGGCAAGCTCATGGTGCGAACCCGGGCAGAAACCAACTACATGTTGCGCGGCAAGCGGCGCGCGCTGGTGGCCCGGATCGATTTCGAGGACGACGGACCTGGTGTGGCCGAGGAAATCCGCGATACGTTGTTCTACCCGCTGATTACCGCCCGTCGCGGCGGTACCGGGCTGGGCCTGGCTGTGGCACAGGAGCTGATCCAGCGCCACGATGGGCTGGTGCAGTTGCGCAGCGCCGGAGCACCGACGATATTTAGCGTTTACCTGCCTGTTGCCTGAGGCTGTAGCCGTGCAAGACGGAAAAACACATGTCTGGCTGGTCGACGATGACCGGTCGATACGCTGGGTACTGGAGCAGGCCCTGGAGCAGGCCGGCATGGTGACCACCAGCTTCGAGGACGCTGCCTTTGCGCTGCGCGCGCTCGATGGCGACCTGCCGGATGTGGTCGTTACCGATATACGCATGCCCGAAGTCGATGGCCTGTCATTCCTGCAGACGCTGCATGAAACGCACGCCCGGTTACCGGTCATTGTCATTACCGCGCACAGCGATCTCGACAGCGCGGTGGCGGCCTACACCGGTGGCGCCTTTGAATACCTGCCAAAGCCGTTCGATATCGATGAGGCGGTAAGCCTGGTACGCCGGGCCGCGGCGACCTCGCACCGGGATCAGGCCGGAGCGGCACAGCCGGACAAGCTGCCCGGGATGATCGGCCGGGCTCCGGCGATGCAGGAGGTGTTTCGTGCTATCGGCAGGCTGGCCGGTTCGAGCATGAACGTGTTGATCACCGGCGAATCGGGTACCGGCAAGGAGCTCGTGGCCAGCGCGTTACACGACAACAGCCCGCGCGCCGACCAGCCTTTCGTTGCCCTCAATGTTTCGGCGATACCCGGCGAACTGCTGGAATCGGAATTGTTCGGTCACGAGAAGGGCGCATTTACCGGTGCAGACGCAAGACGCGAGGGACGATTCGAGCAGGCAAACAACGGTACGTTATTCCTGGACGAGATCGGCGACATGCCGGAACAGTTGCAGACCCGTTTGTTGCGCGTTCTGGCGGAGGGCGAGTTTTATCGCGTCGGCGGAAAGAACCCGATAAGCACTGACGTGCGGGTAATTGCAGCAACCCATCATGATCTTGTCGCACGTGTTGGCAGCGGGACTTTTCGCGAGGACCTGTTTCACCGGCTTAACGTAATTCATATTGAAGTGCCGCCGCTGCGGAACCGTCGCGAAGATATCGGTATGCTGTTGTCACATTACCTGGCTGATGCGGCTCGCGAGTTACAGGTACCGCCGAAGTCGCTGAGCAAGGAGGCCCGCCAGGCGCTGGAGACATTCGGCTGGCCCGGCAATGTGCGGCAGCTCATCAATGCCTGCCGCAGGCTGACGGCGCTGGCCCCCGGCAGCGAGATACAAAGCGGTGACATACCCGCCGAGTTCGGTGGTGCAGCGGCACCCGGCGACAGTGATTCCTGGTCGCGCCAGCTGTCGCAGTGGGTTGAGCAGCGGCTTGCAGCGGGCGACACCGAGGTGGCGACGCAGCTGCAACCGGAGTTCGAGCGTACGCTCATCCAGGCGGCACTGCGTGCCGCCGGCGGCAAAAGACAGCGCGCAGCCGGCTTGCTGGGCTGGGGTCGTAATACTTTGACCAGAAAGATCAAAGAACTGGGGATTGAATAAGCAGCGGCGCAGGCCGGCTGGACAGACAGGGTATGAACCAGGCAATCATCATTACCGTTGCGGTGTTGCTGTTCGGGCTGCTGAGCGCTTTCAGCATGCACAACTATGGTCCGCGTATTGAGCAAATGGTGCAGCAGCGCGCAGAGGCAACCCTGGCCGAGGCCGGGTTCGACTGGGTAACGGTAGCGGCCGACGGCAACGCCGTAACCATGCGTGGCAGCGCGCCGTCACATACCGCCCGCTCCGAGGCGCTGCGCCTGGTCACGAACATTACTGGCATACGCCGGGTGCAGAACGAGATGCAGCTTCCCGACGAGATGTTTAATCCCCTCGCCGCAGTGTCGGCTTACGAGACTCGCATTACCGTCAGCCCGGGTTTCGTCCAATACTCCGGTTTCGTGCCGAGCGCGCAGCTGCGCACGGAGCTTATTGCCCGGACACGTGAACTGTACCGTGGCCGGCGTGTCGAGGATGAAATGACCGTTCGCGACGACGGCGTGCCGGACAACTGGCTCGAAGCAACGACAAATCTGCAGCAGCGTTTCGCGACCTACGTAAATGCCGAGGGCGTTATCAGTGACAGCAACATAAATGTTGTTGGAAAGGTTGCTCCCGGACGGCAGGGTGAAACCAAGCTGCTGGCATCGCGGCTGCCGGATAACTTTGTCGCCCGGATCAATCTCTCCGTGGCAAAAGGCAACGCCGAATCATGTCAGGCACGACTGGATGAGCTGATGAAGCGGAAGATAAGTTTTCAGGTCGCCAGCGCCGTAATCGATCCGGCCAGCTACGCATTACTCGACCAGCTCAGCGAGCGTATCCGCGAGTGTGGCGGGCTGCGTATCGAGGTTGCCGGGCATACCGATGCCGAAGGGCTTGCCATGAAAAACCTCGAGCTGAGCCAGCGACGTGCAGAGGCTGTCGCCGCCTACCTGGTGGGCAAGGGCCTTGATGCAGACCAGCTCGTTCCATGGGGGTATGGTGAATCACGGCCTGTCGGCGACAACTCGACGGCAGCGGGCCGGGCTGCAAACCGGCGCATAGAATTCCTGGCGATGGACTGATGTTGTGACTTTCCTGATGTTTCAGATTTTCATGTCGCTGCTGATAGCAGCGACTATCGGTGCCGGTGCGGTGTGGTTTTTGCGTCGCAATTCGGAGCAGCGCCGTGAGCACATCATCCAGCGAGAATGGCGTGAGCGCGTCCGCCAGGTAGAGCTCGACCGTGACCGCTCCGTGCGGCGGCTGACCGGTGAGCTGGAAGCCCGGCAGAATCGCCCCGACAATGATCCCGCCGCAGCCAGCGAGTACGACAGCCTGGTCGCCGGCCTGGAGGGGCGGGTTACCGAGCGCGAGACCGTGATAACGGAATTGCGGACCGAGATCCGTGCGTTGCGCGACAAGCTGCAGGAGAGTGAACAGACTGTGGTCGAGCTGCGCTCACAGCACGAGCGCGACCTGCTGGCGATCCAGGCGGAACAGCAGCGCGACCTGAAAGTCCGGGAGGAAGAAAGCTCCGAGCAGGATTCACGCATCTGGCAGCTCGAATCAGACGCGGTCGCGCGTGAGCGCAAGCTGGTCAAGCTGCGCCAGCAGCTGGCAGCCGCAACGGACGAAGCCGGCAGCGATGCTGCCCGCGCCGAGCTGCTTGCCGAGCGTGAATCACAGGTGCAGCAGCTTGAAGGGGAGATAAGCAGCCGCGATGCCAGCATCGCCCAACTGCAGCAGCAGATAGAACAGGCAGGACGGGATAACGCCGCTGCAGCGGAGCAGGCCGCGCAGCATGCCAGTCGCGTCGGGGACCTGGAGACGAAAATTTCAGGCCGCGACCAGACCGTTGCCGACCTGCAGCAACAACTCGAGGCGGCGCGCGGCGAAGCGGCCGACGGCGCGCAGTCGCAGCAACAGGAAAGGCGTATCGTCGCGCTTGAAGCAGAGGTCGCCGGCCGCGACCAGACCGTTGCCGACCTGCAGCAACAGCTCGAGGCGGCGCGCGGCGAAGCGGCCGACGGCGCGCAGGCGCAGGAACAGGAAAAGCGCGTCGCCGCACTTGAAGCAGAGGTTGCCAGCCGCGACCAGACCGTTGCCGACCTGCAGCAACAGCTCGAGGCAGCGCGCGGCGAAGTAGCTGACGGCGCGCAGGCCCGGGAAGAGGACAAGCGTATCGCCGACCTCGAATCAGTAATTGAGGCGCGTGACGACACGATCACCCGATTGCGGCGCGAACTCAACGCGATGCAACGCGAGACGCTCCAGCAGCACCGACCGGCGGGCGGGGAAATGAAGATCCGGGATCTGGAGGCAGCGCTACGTCAGCGCGACGACAGCATCGCGGTGCTGCGTGACGATATTGCCGAGCTTACCGACGGAACGACACCCGCAGCGCGCGGGCGCCAGGATGAACAGCTGCGCGCGGCAATCGCGGAATCCGAAGAGCTGCAGGAAAAGTATCGCAGCGTGAGCGAACGACTCGCCCGGCGCGAGGCCGAGCTGGAGGTCATGCGGCGGGACCTGGACGCTGCGGGCGGCATGAGTCCGCCCCCGTCAGCCGGCGGCCGCCGAAAGAAACGCAGCAAAACCGAAACGGAGCGCAGCCGCAGCGCCGGCGAGCGCATTGCCGCGGTGTTAACCAGCCCGGACGCCGGCCATCGCGACAACCTGCAGCAGATTCGTGGTATCGGGCCGGCACTGGAAAAAACGCTTAACGAGATTGGCGTCTATCACTTTCACCAGATTGCCGCCTTCGATGCTGCAGATATCGGCCGCGTGGCGCGCGAAATCGGACGGTTCGGCAACCGGATCGAACGCGACGACTGGGTGGGGCAGGCGCAGGCATTGCACCGCAGGTACCACGGGTAGTCTCAGGAATGCGGTTGGAGCTGCCGCGCGAAATCGGACGGTTCGGCAACCGCATCGAACGAGACGACTTGGCGGGGCAGGCGCAGGCATTGCACCGCAGGTACCACGGGTAGTCTCAGGAATGCGGTTGGAGCTGCCGCTCGACTGTTACTGGCAGGGTAGCGTGCCATTACCACCCCCGCGCTCATTTCTCCGGACAGGGCCGGGTGAACCGCTAATTAATTGCTACCGGGCCGTCGGCGCCGGGTGATGCCGGCACCGGTTTCAGGGAACACACGCGCTACAAGCACGTTTGGACGCGTTCAGCCGGTAGAGAAAGAAAAGGGCGCCTGTCAGAGGGCAGGCGCCCGCCCGCAAAAAAATTTACCGAAAGCGCGCCGTCGCTGACGCGGGCTAACGGGGGTTGACCTTTAAGCCGTAGAGGCCAGCCTCACGGTTTGCGTCTGCGAACGTGGATAGGTGGCAAATATATTCTTGAGCGCCTCGTGCGATTCCGAGTACTCTGCCAGCACTTCTTTCGGTATTTCCTGGCCGCTATCGTCATAACGGATCAGCGCGGCGACTGCCGCTTCGCAGCGGTCCTGTGCCGCGGCGAGCACCTCGAGAAATTGCCAGTAGATTTGCTCGAACTCGTTCATCACGGGACCCCCTGCCGACCCGGTTTTCTATCAGAGATAGCCAACACGACCCCATATATTGGGATCGGGGTCGAATATTAACACAAGATGAGCCAAATTCCGGTTATGTCAACCCGGATCAGTCGCGAAGCACCCCGGTGGAGCGGTCTCCAGCCGCAGTTCTCGTGGGAGCGGCTTCCAGCCGCGACTGCTCGCGATAAATTCCTGTGGGAGCGGCTTCCAGCCGCGACTACTTGCGACAGGTCCCTGTGGGAGCGGCTTCCAGCCGCGATCAAAAGACCTCACCCTGCAAGACAGTTTTCCGGGTCGTCGGTAACGTCGTCGTAACGCATGGCACCGACCAGCCGCGACAACGACATCTCATGACGACCCAGGTAATCGGCGAGTTCGGTATTTATTTTCACGCAAGCCAGCGGATCATAAAAAAGTGCGGTGCCGACGCCGACGGTTGCCGAGCCAGCGATGATGAACTCAAGCGCGTCGCGCGCCGTGGTAATACCGCCCTGCCCGATGATCGGAACACCATGCGATCGCGCCAGCTCGTAAACCTGGTGCACTTTCAGTAGCGCGATCGGTTTGATTGCCGGGCCGGACAGCCCGCCCTGCACGTTACCGATCACCGGCTGGCGGGATTCAGGATCGATTGCCATGCCCATGATGGTGTTTATTACCGCCAGCGCATCGCTGCCGGCTTCAATACAGCGGCGTGCGTTTTCGGTGATATCTGTCTGGTTGGGCGACAGCTTGGTGATGACCGGTTTGCTGGTTACGGCACGGCAGGCCGCGACCACGCGCGCCGACATGTCAGGATGATTGCCGAAGGCGACGCCGCCTTCCTTGATGTTCGGACAGGAGATATTGATCTCGATGGCATCGATCGGTGAATCGTCAAAGCGCCGCGTGACTTCGACGTAGTCCTCGATCGTCGAGCCGCACACGTTGGCAATAAACCGGGTCTCGGAAAAATCCAGCGCCGGCAGTATGTCGCGGATGACAACATCGACACCCGGGTTCTGCAGGCCGATCGCATTGAGCATACCCATGGGGGTTTCCCATACGCGGTGCGGCGGATTACCCAGGCGTGGCTCCAGCGTCGTTCCTTTCAACACCACCGCGCCCACCTGGCGGTTGGAGAAGCCCTCGACCCGCGTGTACTCTTCACCAAAACCGACGCAGCCCGACAGCAGCACGATAGGCGAAGCCAGCTCGAGACCGCAAAACTCGGTCCTGAGGGAGGCAGCGGGCAGGGTGTTGGTGTCGTTCAAGCTCTCATACCGGGGCGCGACAAAACAGGCGCTATGTTACACGTAATCCTTTTCCAGCCCGAGATACCGCCCAACACCGGCAACGTCATCCGCCTGTGCGCCAACACCGGTGCCCACCTGCACCTGGTGCATCCGCTCGGTTTCGATCTCGACGAACGACGCATGCGTCGCGCCGGGCTCGATTATCACGAGTACGCCAATGTCAGTGAGCATGAATCGCTCGAGGACTGCCTCGCGACGCTGCAGTCGGCCCGGGTTCTGGCCTGTACCACGCGGGGATCCACGACCTATTCCGACATCAGTTTTCGCGATGGCGACGCGTTGCTGTTTGGTCCGGAAACCCGCGGCCTGCCACAGGCGTTGCTCGACAGCATGCCGGCAGAACAGGTGATACGAATACCGATGCGGCCGGACAACCGCAGCCTCAACCTTTCCAACGCGGTAGCCGTCGTCGTTTTTGAGGCGTGGCGCCAGCAGGGGTTTGCCGGCGGCAGCTAGTTCTCGCGGCGCAGCTCGCGACCCATCAGAACCGAGACCGCGCTGCGCGGGTCACGGCCTTCGTACAGCACACGGTAGATCTCGGCGGCAATCGGCATCTCGACATCAAGCCGCCCGGCGACTTCCCATACGGCGCGTGCAGCAAGCACTCCCTCGACTACCTGGCCGATCTCGGCCTGCGCAGTCTCGATGTCCTTGCCCGCCGCCAGGGCCAGGCCCATGCGACGATTTCGCGACAGGTTGTCAGTGCAGGTCAGCACCAGGTCACCCATCCCGGCCAGGCCCATGAAAGTATCGGGGCGGGCGCCCAGCGCCAGTCCCAGCTGAGTCATCTCGTACAGGCCACGCGTAATAAGTGCGACCCTGGTGTTGGCGCCAAAGCCCAGCCCGTCGCTGATGCCGGCGCCGATCGCCAGCACGTTTTTAACTGCAGCACCCACTTCTACGCCAATGATGTCCGTGGTTGTGTAAGCGCGGAACTCGTCGGTGGAAATCGACGCTGCGATGTCGCTGGCAAACTGCTCATCGGTTGATGCGACCGTCATGGCCGACGGCAACCCGCGGCCCACCTCATTGGCAAATGTCGGCCCGGCCAGCATCGCCATGGGGATCTCAGCACCCAGCACTTCTTGTGCGACTTCGTGCGGCAGTTTGCCGCTGTCCATTTCAAAGCCCTTGGTGGCCCAGCACAGTCGTGCGCCGGGCATCAGCAGCGGCTTGATACGTTTGAGCATTTCGCGAAAAGCATGGCTGGGCACTGCTACCAGCACATCGGTTGCTTCGCGCAGCGCTTTGGAAAGGCTCGGCTCAACCTGCAGCGCCGGAGGAAACTGAGCGTCCGGCAGATACTTTTTGTTTGCACGGTCACTCTGCAGCAGCTCCAGCTGCTCTGCATCATGACCCCACAACAGCGTGGGCCTCGCGGTGCGGGCAAACTGTATCGCCAGTGCTGTGCCCCACGAACCGGCGCCGAGTACTGCGATTGGTGTGCGTTTATTCGTCAATGTTTCTCAGTGTCGCCACTTTCTGCCGCGGCGCGGGCCACTTCTTCGCGCTGCTGCATGTAAAGCGCGTCAAAGTTGACCGGCTGCAGTAACAGCCCCGGGAAACCACCCTTGCCAACCAGGTCGGTAATGGCTTCGCGCGCGAACGGGAACAGCTGCGTCGGACAATAAGCGCCAATCAGGGGGCCAAGCTCTTCATCGCTGAAACCGCTGATCTGGAATACACCGGCCTGGTGTACTTCGACGATAAAAGCGACTTCACCCTCGACCTTTGCCTCGGCGGTGATCGACAGCACCACTTCACGCAGGCTGTCACCCACCGACTGGTTCTTTGTCTGCAGGTTCAGGTTGACCTCTGGTCGCCACTCCTTGCTGTAGATCGCCGGTGTGGTTGGTGCTTCAAATGAAAGGTCCTTGATGTAAAGTTTCTGGACCAGAATCTGCCGGGCCGGCGCTTCCTGTGTCATTGTGTTCCCTCTGTTTGTGAGCCGATACCTAAGGCGGTATCGAGCTTGCCGGCGTACTCGAGTGCGTACAACTCGTCGCAACCGCCAATATGATTACCGTTAATAAAAATTTGCGGCACGGTGCGGCGATTGCTCAGCCGCTCCATTTCCGCACGAAACTGTGGCTGCTCATCGAGCCGGATGTCCGCGTAGCTGATGCCCTTGCCGTCGAGTAGCGACCTTGCGCGGATACAATACGGGCAGCGTGCCGTGCCGTAGACGACCACCTCGGCCTGGTTGGTAACGGCCGGGTTGGTCATTTGCTTTTGCCCTTGCCACCGCGTTCCAGCGGCAGGTGTTCTTCACGCCAGGCTGTTACCCCGCCGCGCAGGCTGAACACCTGCTCGAACTCAGCGCCCCGCAGCAACGACACCGCGCGCGTTGTGCCGGAATCGCGCTGGTCATAGGTGATCACTGGCTTGTTGCGGTACTTTTTCAACGAACCAAGCTGCGATTGCAGCTCGGACACCTGCAGGTTGCGGGCGCCGCTGAGGTGCCCTTCGGCGTAGTCTTCCGGAGAGCGCAGGTCCAGAACCAGCGCGCCCTTGTTGATCAGCCGTACCGCCTGGTCGGGGCTCACCGCGAAGCGTCCCTGACCGGCCATGCGGAATTCGTAGAACAACAGCATTGCGCCGGTACCGATGGCCGCGACGACCAAAAGCGGGTGATTGCCAATGAATTCCAGCAGCTGTTCCATGTAAGAGTCACGAGGGCGAAGCGGCCGCGCATTATAGCAGCCGGGCCGGGCGCGGGTTTGACTGCCAGTCGAAATTGCGGTGCGATGCCCGCGTGATGAGGTTACCCGCAGTGCTCTTGCTGATCCTGGTCGCCATCCCGGGCCAGTCGGGCCACGCTGCCGACGACCGGGCAGAGCGCGAAAAGGAACTGCAGCAGGTACGGCAACGGATTGAAGCGCTGCGTGGCGAGATCGATGCCGACATCGAAAAACGCGACAGCATGACAGCGCGACTGCGCGATACCGAGCGATTGCTGGGCGCGGTACGGCGCAATCTGGCCAGCCTGCGTACCGAACGCGAAAGCTCGGAGGCCAGGCAGCGGGCACTGTCACAGCAGCAGCAACAGCGCCGCGCCGAGCTCGACAGTGTGCGCGACAGTCTTGCCGGCCAGCTACGTGCTGCGTATGTCAACGGGCGCGAGGAGCGACTCAAACTGTTGCTGAGCCACCGGGACCCGGCGGTTGTGGGGCGGCAGAACATTTACTACCGCTACCTGACCGATAGTCGGGTGCAGCAGATCGGTCAGGTCGAGCAGCACCTTGCAGAGCTGGCGCGCATCGAAGCAGAAGTACAGGCTGAAACCGCTCGCCTTGCGGAACTGGAGCGACGCCGCAGTGAGGAGCTGGCAAGTCTGGAGCGCGGGCGTGAAGAGCGTCGCGAGATCATTGCAAAGCTCGGCACCCGTATTGACAGCGGCGGTTCGCAGCTGGGCCAACTGACGCGCCAGGAACAGGCGCTGGTTAATCTGCTCGAAGAGCTGGAACGGGCGCTGGCTGACTTTCCGGTAGATTCACAAGAACCGTTTAATACGCTGAAAGGCAAGCTGGCGTGGCCGGTGCAGGGTGAAGTGCTCGGCAATTTCGGCCGGGCGCGATCCGGCAAGTCGATGAAATGGAATGGCGTGCTCATCGGCGCGCAGCGCGGTTCGCCGGTACGAGCAATCGCTCACGGGCGCGTGGCTTACGCTGACTGGTTACCGGGTCTCGGACTGTTGACCGTTATTGAACATGGTGACGGCTATCTCAGCTTGTACGGTCACAACGAGCGACTGGACAAGACTGCCGGTGACTGGGTCGACGCCGGCGAAGTAATCGCAAGCGTCGGCGACAGTGGCGGCCAGCCGCAGCCGGCGTTGTACTTCGAGATTCGTCACCAGCGTACGCCGGTCAATCCGCACCCGTGGTTTAACAAACGCCTGGCAACGTCACAATAAATTACGCCATTCTGTAAAAACGCGCAGTATTATGACTGCTCTCGCTGGACTTTGAGCTGCGCTGCGCCGACACTGTTGATAACAAGAATAACGGCCGGTTCGCCCGGCGTCGCACTGCTCAATCGCTGAAGGAATAACCGTGAAAAAAACAGAATCCGGAAACAACCGGACCCGCACACTTATCTGTACTCCGCTGCTGCTGACGCTGTTCGCTTCGGCGTCCTGGGCCGACCCGTTTCCGGCCGAACTCGAATTAAGCACGTTGCAGTCGGCCAATGGCGGCGACGGCAGTGCGGGAGCCATCATCGAGGGCGCACTCGCCGACGATACAAGCGGCATGACGGTGGCAAGCGGAGATGTAAACGGTGACGGTCGTGCCGACCTGATCATCGGTGCCCCCGAGGCGTCCCCCGGAGGCCGCACCAACGCCGGTTCCACCTATGTGCTGTTCGGGAGCGCGACCGGCTATCCGGCACAGCTGGACCTGGCTGGCCTGCTGGCCGCAAATGGCGGCAACGGCACGGCAGGTTTTGTGCTTCACGGTATCGATTCCGGCGATTTCTCCGGTCTGACATTGAGCGCAGCTTCGGATATCAACGATGACGGCATTAACGACATTGTGATTGGCGCCGACCTCGCCGACCTTGCAGCTGAAAGCAACGATGCCGGCGAAAGCTACGTTGTTTTTGGCAGCGCGGCCGGTTTTCCCGCCGAGATCGAGCTTTCTTCGCTGCTTGCGGCGAACGGCGGCGACGGCAGCACGGGTTTCGTGATCAAGGGCATCAACTTCGCGGACTTCGCCGGAGTGGTAGCGGCCGGCGGCGACTTCAATGGCGACATGATTGACGACCTGGTAATCGGCGCGCGCACCGCAGACCCTGCCGGCAATCGCGGCAGCGCTGGCCAGACGTTTGTACTTTTCGGGCGCGACAGCGGGTTTCCGGCTGAGCTGTCTCTTACCACGCTGCTGCCTGGCAATGGTGGCAATGGTTCGACCGGCTTCGTCATCGAAGGCATCAACGCGTTTGATGAATCCGGCACCGCGATTGCCAGCGCCGGCGATGTCAATGGCGATACCATCGACGACCTTGTTATCAGTGCGCCGGAAGCCGACGGCTCGGGTAATGACTTCTCCGGCGAGGTTTACGTCGTGTTTGGTCGCAGCACCGGTTTTTCGGCGCTGTTCCAGCTGTCATCGTTGCCAGGTGGCGATGGCAGCACGGGCTTCGTGATGTATGGCGAAGATATATTCCTGCTTACCGGCCGCTCAGTGGATGCCGCCGGCGACGTTAACGGTGACGGCATTGACGATATCGTATTCGGCGCTGACCTGGCGCTGGGCGGTGCCGGCAAGGCCTACGTGATATTCGGTCGGGACACCGGTTTTCCCGGCAGCTTGTCGCTGACTACACTGCTGGCGGCCAACGGTGGTGACGGCAGTACCGGCTTTGTCATGAACGGCGTGGCCGCGGGCGACGGCGCCGGCCTGCCGGTAGCGGGACTGGGCGATATAAATAACGACGGCTTCGACGATGTCGGCGTCGCCGCACTGTTTTCCAGTCCGGGCGACCGCACATTCGCCGGTACCGTTTACGTGGTTTACGGTGCGGATACCGGCTACCCCGCGGAACTCGACCTGGCATCGCTGCTGGTTGCCAACGGCGGTGACGGCACGGTCGGTTTTGCGGTGAACGGGATCGTGGCCAACGATGCTGCCGGTATCGGGCTGGGTGGCGGCGACATGAACGGTGATGGCATTGCAGATATGCTCATCGGGGCCGCCTTCGCCGACCCGAATGCCCGTGACCTGGCCGGTGAAACCTACATCGTGTTTGGTCAGGCAGCGGTTGCCGATAGCGACGGCGACGGCGTTGGCGACGACACCGATAACTGTATCGCGGTAGCTAACGCTGACCAGACTGACAGCAACGGCGACGGAATCGGCAACATCTGCGATGGTGACGTTACCGGTAGCGACGGCTCCGCAGACTGCCTGGTCAATCTGCTTGACCTGAGCGCAATGCGCGGGGCATTCCTGACAACAGCAGGGTCACCGGGCTATGACCCGCAGCTCGACTTCAACAGCAGCGATAGCATCGATCTGCAGGACCTGGCCATCATGCGCGGGATGTTCCTGCTGCCGCCGGGCCCCAGCGCAACCGGTTGCAACTAGCAGGGCGCTGGTGTTTTTACGTCGCGAAACAAAAGGCTACGACGTTTCCGGGGTCTTGTGATATCTTGATTTTCCCCGTCAGCCGGTCCGGCTGTCCGAGGAGCCAGGATGTCAGTAATTTCCCGCGGTCTGCTTGCTGTATTAATAGGAGTCGTACTCGGTGTTTCACTCAGTGCCGGCAGTATCGTGCTGGCCGAGCTGGAAGCCCGTGAAACCGAGGCCTTGCCGATAGCCGAGGCGCGCCTGTTCGCCGAGGTGCTGGAACGGGTCAAGCGCGAATACGTCGACTCTGTAGATGATGCCGATCTCATCCAGGCTGCAATACGCGGCATGGTTGCCGATCTGGATCCACACTCGGCGTTTCTCAACTCGCAGGAATACCGCGAGATTCGTATTAATACCTCAGGCAACTACACCGGCGTCGGCCTCGAAGTGAATATTGAGGACGGCCAGGTTGTGGTGGTCTCGCCCATCGACAACACACCTGCACACCGCGCCGGTATGCAACCGGGCGATATCCTGATGATGGTTGATGGTTATCCGATCGAGCAGGATCTCGAAGACACGGTTGCCCGCATGCGCGGTGAACCGGGTACCCCGGTGCGCCTGACCGTGGCACGCGAAGGCGCCGACGACCTGCTGCACTTCAATCTAACCCGCGCCCGCATACAGATGACCAGCGTGCGTTCGGCGATGCTCGAGCCCGGTTACGGCTACATACGTATCAGCCAGTTCAGCGAATCGACCTCGCGTGACCTGGCGCGCGCTGTGCTGGACCTGGTGGAACGCAGTGATGACACCCTTTCGGGAATAGTTATCGACCTGCGTAACAACCCGGGTGGCGTGCTCGAGGCCGCGGTCGACGTGTCCGATGCGTTTCTCGACGATGGCGAAATTGTCTCGGCCAGCGGCCGCGCTGTCGAAGCCGATTTTTCCATGACGGCCAACCCCGGGGATATTTCCCGTGGTGCCCGTCTTGCTGTCCTGATTAATTCAGGTACGGCATCGGCTTCGGAAATTGTGGCGGGCGCGTTGCAGGACCACGATCGCGCGGTGCTGCTGGGCTCGCGCAGTTTCGGCAAGGGTTCAGTGCAAACAGTCATGCCGCTGTCCGACGGGCGCGCAATAAAACTGACTACGTCGCGCTATTTCACGCCATCCGGCCGCTCGATACATGAAAGCGGCATCATGCCCGACGTCGAGCTGGAGACCTCCGGCAGTGATGCAGTGGACGCGAGCCGGTGGCTGCAGGAAGCCACCACAATGCTGGCTGACGACTACCAGTTGCGCCAGGCGCTGACCCACCTGAAAGGCGGCGAGATTCGACAAAGCGCCGCACAGTGACTAGCCGTAATTCCAACCTGCCCCGGTGGCTGCTGCTAACCGGAATCCTTGCGCTTAATGGCGCACAAGCCGAACCGGTTATCGCGCTGATCGTCGATGACCTGGGTTTTCGCTACAGCGAAAGCCGGCGGGCAACGGCGCTGCCGGGCCCGGTCGCCTGCGCGGTAATACCCGGCACACCGCATGGCGAAAAAATGGCTCGCGCCGCGCATGCCAGCGGCAAGGAAGTGATGCTGCACCTGCCGATGGAGCCTGTAGATCGTTCCCGTCCGGTTGGTGCCCACGGTATCGATTTGCAAACCACCCGGGATGGCATTACCAGTACGCTGCAGGCAGGCATCGAAGCGGTGCCGCACGTCAGCGGCGTAAACAATCACATGGGCAGTCTCATTACCCGTCATCCGGGACACATGAGCTGGCTTATGCAGGATCTGCGTGAGAGCGGACTGTTTTTTGTCGACAGCGTAACTACCGAATCCAGCGTCGCGTTGAGCATGGCACGCGAGGCCGGGGTGAGCGCTACCCGGCGCGACATGTTTCTCGATTCAGAACAGGCCGATGAGCAGGAGATCCATCAGCGGCTGCAACGGCTGGTGGAACTGGCACAACGACGCGGACACGCGCTGGGTATAGCCCATCCGTTTCCGGCGACGATGACGGTGCTGGAACGCGAACTGCCGCGACTCGACGGCGTAAAACTGGTTTCGGTGCGCGAGCTCATTGCATTACGTTCGCAGGCGCAGCAAGCGGAGCGATTGACTATCGCCGTGGAAAAAACACAGTAGCAAATGTATGGCCCGCGCCGCTGGCCGGCGCGGTTTGGACGATGAATGGGCCTGAGGGCCGGTTGGGGTTGATGGTATGAAGAATCTTCTTTTTGTAGTCCTGTTCACGCTTGTCATCACGGCGTGTAGCAAGAAAGACGAAGACCTTGAGGACGCTGCTGCCAGGATGGCGCATGATGCGAAGGAAAAGGTCGGCGATGTTATCTCTGAAGAGCCGCCGAAAAACCTCGAGGAAGCGCTGAAGCGGGTTGGCGACGCTTTGGGTGATGGCGAGCAATCCGTGTCCGCAGCTGACCTGAAAACGCTGCTGCCGGAGGAAATCGCCGGGATGAAGCGCACCAGTTATGAGGCTGAACGTGCAGGCATCGGCATCAAGGTGTCAAAGGCGCACGCTGAATATGCAGACGGCGACCGCCGTGCCAGCCTGATGATTACCGACCTCGGCGCGGTCAGCGGGCTGGCAAGGATGGGCATGGAGTTGTTCGAGACGGAGCTCGACAGTGAAGACGAGAACGGTTTCGAGCGCACTACCGAGTACAAGGGGCACAAGTCCTTCCAGCGCCTGCAACGCAGCGGTGACCAGAGTATTGCCGAGATCATGGTTTTCGTCAGCGACAGGTTTACTGTGCATCTGGACGGGCAGAATATCGGGTTCGACGAATTGCTCGAGTCAATGGACAAGATCGATATCGGCAAGCTGACGGCGATGAAAGCTCCGGCAGCGGCTGAATAATGTCGATTATCGTTGTTGTGCGAAAAGGCGGCAGCGCCGCCATCGCGGCCGATACCGTTCAGAGTGATGATTCATTGCTGCTGCGTGCTGGCTACGTGCGCAATCACGAAAAGATCATTGCCTTCAATGACTGCTACCTGGGACTGGCCGGGTGGGCTGCCGCCCAGGACATCATGGAAAGCCTGGTCAGGAATCACGCGGCACAGCTGGACTTTTCCGGTCGCAGCAAGATTTTTGAAACCATGCGGCGGGTGCATTCGATCATCAAGAGCGACTACCACATCGACACCAGCGAGGAAAAAGACCAGCCGGTCGAGTCGAGCCAGCTGTCAATGCTGATCGCCAACCCGGCGGGAATTTTCGAAGTAGACAGCTATCGCACCGTGTGTGAGTACGGCCGCTACTTCGCTCTGGGCTCCGGACGTGCGCTGGCGCTGGGCGCGATGCACGCACTTTACGAGCGTCTCGACACCGCCGCGGAAATTGCCCGCGCCGGTGTTGAAGCGGCGTGTGAGTTTGATGACGGCTGTGCGCTTCCGGCGACCAGCTACTCCATCGAACTGGCAAACTGATCAGGTAACGCGGCCGCGCAGCGCGTGTGGTCGCTGCAGTCGTTACGCTTTCTTATGGCTCTGCATTGCCACCGCAATGCCGGCCACTCACCCTCCACTCCTGCTCGTCAGCCTCGCAAATCAAGTCAGAGGACAACTGAAACCGGAGGCCGGTCAAGCTTTGAATGAAATGCCGATACCCGCTCCACGATACCAGTGGTTCTCGGGCTGCTCCTGAAAATAGACAAAACGCCTGTTGCTCTGCAAGGAAAATTCCAGCAGTTTATCTGTCAAGTGAGAATTATCCCCAAGCACAATCGCTTGCTCAGATAATTTTCCGGCGATGATCTGGTACTCACGTGCCTCATAATCGGCAGAGTGATCGCTGTCATTGATAAATAGATCTATTTTTTTATCAAACGCTGTTAATGACTGGATGGAATCGCCGTAGAGAACTTCTCCGTACTCCGCATAGCGACCCGAAAGAAGATAGCCGGCTTTTGGATTGATGTCTGTACCGTAATACCGACCCTCATGGCCCTCCTCACGGTTCTTCATCAGAGCTGCAGCAAGAACGCATGCACCAAGGCCTTTATCGACTCCGGTCTCAACAATTGTCCGTGGCTTGATAACCCTTGTAATAACATACCAGCCGAGACGCCGGCCGTAATGCACCTGGTCATCTGCCATAAACGCAAAATCACTGGCGGCTGTTGCACTGCGCAGATGACGGGTCAGAAAGGCATCATCTTCAAGCTCGCGGATGTAACCCAGCGCTTCGGAATAATCAACATCGAGAAGCTCCGCCAGCAGTGATGCCAGATAGCGCTTGTTTTTCTCCTCAAGGTCATAGGTAAAGTTTGTCGTTTCTCTTGACGTCCATAACCACTTGAACGCAGAAGCCAGGGGACCAAGCGAATAAGCCAGCGCAATTTTCGCCCGGTAGCCCATGAGCAACAGCCGGCCGAGTACAGGAATTTTTGCGATATTGCGTTTTAAAGAACTCATCTGTAATTATTCTCTTGATCCCTTTCCGGGCGTTCAGGCGCTGCTTTATCCAAAACTGAATTTATGCTGACTTGCCGTGCGAAGCAAGGTTAAACCTGCTGCGGCAAAAGATGCAGGCGCATGACTTTCACAGCATGAGACAACAGCTCTCGTAAACTTTCCGGGTCCAGGGAAACTGCTCCTGTAATGCCAGTACCGCCTGTGATGGCGGCGCTGCCGCGGCGTGTATTTTTTACGCTTACTGCGTAGAATCACAACCCGGCGCCCGGTGCCAGCCTGGTTGCGAGCCTGCGAACAGTCCATGACGGTGAGGCTTGCAGTTTGTCGGCCAGGGCCAGGGGTTTTGACGGCAAGGCGGTGGCTGGCCGGTTGCAGCGCCGTCGTGTCAATTTCAGACGTCAGCATAGCCTTCGGCAACTGATGAATACTCAGGGGAGCAGAGAAGTGCAGATTATCCGCAAGACCGCTTTGGCGGCAGCAATGGTCCTGGCCGCATCGTGTGCGCAGGTGCCGCCCGGCACTCCGACGACAGAAACGACTCCGGTCGCCGGGGACAGCTATCGTGCGGTCCCGGACGCGTCGTCGCGTTTTGGTATTTACGCGCCGGTTCGACTCACTGCTGACCTTTCCGATCTGAGCGATAACCAGCGCATCATGATCAGGCTGCTGATCGGCGCATCAAAGATCATGGACGAGCTGTTCTGGCTGCAGGCATTCGGCGAGCCGCGGCCGTTCCTGGCTGCAGTGGAAGAGTCAGCGCGCGACTTTGCCGCCATCAACTATGGGCCGTGGGACCGGCTCGACGGCGACAAGCCCTTCCTGACCGGTTTTGGCCCAAAGCCTGCGGGTGCCAACTTCTACCCCGCCGACATGAGTCGTGAAGAGTTTTCTGCGGCACAGATGGAAGACAAGGACGGCTTGTACTCGCTGGTGCGACGCCGCGACGACGGCAGCCTGTACACGCTGCCATATCACAAGGCATATGCTGACCGGCTCGAAGCCGCTGCGGCGCTGCTGCTGGAAGCTTCTGATTTCGCCGAAGACGAAGGATTTCGCAACTATCTGCGTCTGCGCGCGCGTGCGCTGGTTACCGATGACTATCAACCCAGCGATATGGCCTGGCTGGACATGAAGAACAACCGCATCGACGTCGTGATCGGCGCCATCGAGAACTACGAAGACCAGCTGTTCAGTTATCGTGCTGCCTACGAATCATATGTGCTGCTGAAAGATCTCAGCTGGAGCCAGCGGCTGCAGCGTTTTGCCGCGTTCCTGCCGGACCTGCAGCGGGCGCTGCCGGTGCCTGACCAATACAAGACCGAAAGCCCGGGCAGCGACTCCGATCTGAACGCCTATGATGTCATCTACTACGCCGGTCACAGCAATGCCGGCAGCAAGACCATCGCCATCAACCTGCCGAACGACGAAGAAGTGCAGCTTGCCAAGGGCACGCGCCGGTTGCAGCTGAAAAACGCCATGCGGGCAAAGTTCGACGAAATCCTGGTGCCAATCAGCGAACTGCTCATCGTCCCGGAACAACGCCGGCACATTACTTTCGATGCGTTTTTCTCCAACACCATGTTTCACGAGGTGGCGCATGGCCTGGGCATCAAGAACACCATCAATGACAGAGGCACCGTGCGCAAGGCACTGCAGGAGCTGGCATCCGCCACGGAGGAAGGCAAGGCGGACGTGCTGGGTTTGTGGATGATCACCTGGCTGACGGACAACGGCGAACTGCCACAGGAAAAGCTGATGGACCACTACACGACATTCCTCGCCGGTATTTTTCGCTCGGTGCGGTTCGGGGCATCCAGCGCGCATGGCCGGGCCAACATGGTGCGCTTCAACTTCTTCGAACAGGCCGGTGCCTTCAGTCGCAACGAGGCGGGCCAGTACAGCGTCAACTTTCCCGCCATGCGTAAAGCCGTTGATGCCTTGTCGCTGCGTATCCTGACGCTGCAGGGTGACGGCGACTACCAGGGCACAAAAGAGCTGATGGACAGGATCGGAATCGTGCCGCCGTCGCTGCAGGTCGACCTCGGACGGCTGAACACTGCGGGTATCCCGGTTGATATCGTGTTTGAACAGGGTGCTGACGTACTCGGTTTATAAAGCGTAGCTGTCGTGGGGCTGATTTTCATGCTGACCGCGGCAGCATTACTTGCCGCTGGCGCAGCGATTGTGTCGCATTACGCGCAGCGCACGGCGTTGCACTATGTGTTCAAGCCGCTCGCAACGCTGCTGATTGTCATACTGGCGCTGCTGTTGTTGCCATCGACACCACCATTGTATGGCTGGCTGATCGTGGCCGGCCTGCTGTGCTCACTTGCTGGCGACATCTTCCTGATGCTTCCGCGTGATCGTTTCCTCGCCGGGCTAACCGCTTTCCTGCTGGCGCACTGGTGCTACATGGCCGCATTCCTGCAACGCACTCCGGATCCCAACGTGATGCTGTTGCTGCCGTGGCTTGCAGCTGCTGCGGCCGTGCTGTTCGTATTGCGCCCGCCCGGCAGCATGCGTTACGCGGTGGCCGTCTACGTCGGCAGCATTGTCGCAATGGCCTGGCTGGCTTTCGAGAACTGGCGACTGGCAGGCGCGATGCTCGCCGCGGCTGGCGCCGTGCTGTTTGTGTGCTCGGATTTTCTTATCGGGCTGCGACGCTTTCGTGGCAGCTGGCCCGCGGAACGCGCGCTGACGCTCGGCACCTACTTTCCGGCACAGCTGCTGATCACCCACTCGATGGGTTTTTCAGGAACAGTTCACTAGCTGCTTTCCTGCGGTAGCAGGCGGGCAAAACGCTCGACATTCCTGATCGCCCTGAGGTCCGGATCCGAGGCGAGGAACTGGCGGTACTGTTCATCGCTGCTTACTGCCTCGGTCAGCGCATCGATGGCATTGTCCTGGTTGCCCAGCTTCAGCTGCACCAGCGCATGGTAGTAAAGCGATTCGGGAGCGCGTTGAGAAATGTCGACCGAACGAGCGGCCAGTCGTGCCGCCTGCCGCTCATTGCCGAGATGAGCGTGGTACAGGCCGAGCAGACCCATCGTGGTCCAGTCAGATTCGTTTATTTCGAGGTTCGCCGCAGCCAGACCGGCAGCGCGTTGGTAGGCATCTGCTGCCTGCTGCTCGCTGCCCGGCACGAAACGATACGACTCGGCCAGCCGTCCCCACAGCCGATGGTCGTCGGGCGCCAGCTTCAGCGCTTGCAGCTGCATGTCGACTGCATCTGAAAAATTTCCAGCGTAGTAATAACGCAGCCCCATGTTGGTGTAACCCTGCCGGGTCGGTTTCAGTTCGAGCGAACGGTCCCAGGCCGCGCGGGCCCGCTCAGCGTCGCCCATCATCCAGTAAGCGGCCCCCAGGGACCCGTAACCCGCGGCGCTTTCCGGCGTCAGTCTGCTGGCAATGCCGTAGTAAGTGGCTGCATCCTCGTAGCGGTCGGTGTTGTAGTAAAAATTGCCAAGGGCTGAATGCGCGCGCCAGTAGTTTTTCTTGAGATCTACAGCACGGCGGAAATCAGCCTCGGCCTCAATGCGGCGGCCTTTGGCCATATGAATTTTGCCAAGCTCTATATAGGCATCGACCGCGGTTGGCGCGATGCTGATTGCTTCATGCAGCTTTTCAGCCGCACGCTCGTGCCAGCTGCGGATGCGATACAGCGCGCCCAATGCAATGAGCGTTTCGCTGCCAAGTTCCGGTTCCAGCGCGGCGGCCTCGTCGCAGGCTGCCTGGGCGCGCTCGAAATCGCTGGTGCCATTTGATTGTTGATACAGCTGCAGGTGGGTTTCACACAAGCCGGCATAAGCACGCGCAAAGCCGGGGTCTATCGCTACCGCATCGCTGAACAGCTTGCTGGCAGCGTTCAGCACATCAACATCGCGCGGGCTGCGCAACCGCTCCATGCCCTGCAGATAAAAGACATAAGCGTCGAGGTCCTCGGTCGGCTTCGACTGCAGCCGCTCCTCCGAATCGATTGACAGCACTATTTTCAGCTCGTCGACTACGGCGGCTGCAATTTCCTCCTGGATGGCAAAGATGTCTTCCAGGTCGCGGTCGTAGGTCTTACTGAATGCGTGATACCCGTTCTGACCATCGATCAACTGCGCCGTAACGCGTATCCGCTTGCCGGTACGCCGTACGCTGCCCTCGAGTACATACTTGACCGCCAGCTTGCGCGCCACGTCGCGGATGTCGACGTTCTGGCCGCGAAACTGGAATGATGAGGTGCGTGCCGCTACATTCAGTTCGCGTAACGCAGCGAGCAGGTTGAGTATTTCTTCCGCGAGGCCACCGGCGAAAAACTCCGGGTCCTCCGCGTTACCGAAATTGTCGAAAGCCAGTACCGCGATAGAGTTTGCCGGAGCGTCCGCGCCGGGTTCGATGTCCTCCAGCAACGCCTGGGTCGCGCTCGGCATGTCATGGAATATTTTCACGCCGATTGTGTAGGCGCCTATCAGCAGCAGGGCGCCAACTGCGGCAACGACGACGTAGTCGGTATTCTGTTCACTGCGATCGCTTGCGCCACCACGCCACAGCGGCAGGTCAAACATCAGCCCTTCCGGTTCGATGCGAATGATCCAGGCGATAAAGAAAACCAGCGGGAAGCCGACCACCGCCGTAACGATCAGCGCGCGCATGGTCCATTCCGGGAAGCCCAGCGGCGGCAGCGTCACCTCGGCAATCTGCAACACCAGCCAGGCGCCAACCGCATACAGCGCAACGACCCGCAGCACTTCGCGTCGGCGAATCTCGGCAATGATGGCTTTGATCAGGTTGATGGCATATCCCCGCGCCGTAGTGATCGATGCTTCATCAAATTTATGAGTATAGCCGAGCCCCTCGGCACCACGCTCGGTGAAAAGTCAGGGCATTCAATATCATAAAACCTTTATGCATATTGAATCAGGCATCAGCATTCTCGCATTTAGACTGTGACCGAACTAATCTCAAAGAACAAATCAACAAAGGGGGTTGTGACGATGTCGATGATGATGCCACCAGGTCCGCCGGATGAGCGACCGGGGCCACCCGATGAGAGGCCCGGCCCACCCGATGAAAGACCGGGTCCGCCTGACGAAAGACCGGGTCCGCCGGATGAGCGCCCGGGCCCGCCCGATGAACGACCGGGGCCACCCGACGAAACCTAGCCGGACAACGGCCAACTGCTGATCGACAGGCCTTGCCGGGGCAAGCCCGGCGGGGCAGTCAGCTATTTGTTAGGAGACAGAACGCATGGCCAGGCGACACGCTGTGCTGATTGGTGTCAACAAGTACCCCAATCTCGCCCATATCGGTAACTACGATCTGCATGGCTGCGTCAATGACGCAAAGCTGATAAAGCAGATCCTGGTAGAGAAGTTTCACTTCGATGCCGGAGATATTGTTGAACTGCACGATGAGCAGGCAACCCGCGAGGCCATCGTCGGGCAGATGAACCGGCTGGTTGACGAAGTCGATAAGGACGAGGTTGTCGTATTCCATTTCAGCGGTCATGGCTCGCGGCGCCGCAGCCGCACCGGTGGTGACGATGAGGCCAAGGACAGCACCATCATGCCAAACGACAGTGGCCGCGACCCCAGGCCGAATCGCGATATTTCCGATATCGAGATTAACGACTGGCTCGGCCGGCTGGTGCAGAAAACGCGCTACATTACGCTGACATTCGACTGCTGCCATTCCGGCACGATGACGCGTGATGCATTCGCCGATACGGCGCGGCTGGTAGTTGACGATGACCGGGCGGTAGAAGCCATGGGGCTGGAGTCAGCTGATGCTGCGCCGCTTGATCGCAGCCATCTCGGTCCCAGCGGCTTTCTCGCCGTCAGCGAATCCTATGTGGTGATGTCCGGTTGCCGTGATAATCAGCTGTCGCGCGAATTTTCGCTGGAAGACAAGGGCCCGGAATTTCGTAATGGCGCGCTGACCTATTTCCTGACGCAGGAACTGTTGCAGGCAAAGCCCGGTACAACCTATCGCGATATTTTCGAACCGGCCCGCCTGAAGGTGCTGGATCGCTATAAGGGCGAACAGACGCCGCAAATCGAGGGTCGTCAGGACCGCGAGATTTTCGGTGTGCGCGATATCGAACCGATCCGTTTCATTCCGGTCGACAAGGTCGATGGCGACAACATTACGCTGGCTGGCGGTGCCGCACATGGGCTGCATACCGGCTCGATATGGGCGGTTTACCCGCCGGGCACCAAAAGCACAACGGATACCGCTAGTCTCGGGATGGTAGAGATCACGAAGGTCGATGCGCTGACCACCGATGGCGTGCTGCGCGAAACAAATGGCGCGATAGAGCCAGGCGCGCGCTGCATCGAAAGGGTGCCGGCGACATCGCAGTTCCAGCTGAAGATTGATCTTGGCGCGCTGAACGATGACCAGCGCGCGGCGCTGGCGCCGGGCATCGAGGAGTCAGCGCTGCTGACCCTGAGCAACAATCCTGCAACCGCCGATATGCGTGCCTATGTAATCGCGCCACGTCAGTCGGCAGCGCCTGATGACCCGGTGCCGCAGCTGGTGTCAGTTAACCAACCGACCTGGGCCATGGTCGACGCTGCAGGCGAGCTGTCCATGCCGCCACACACCACCGATGAAGACGGCATTATCAGGCTGCTGATAAAGAATCTCGAGACGCGGGCACGATTCCGCAACGCGCTCGGGCTCGACAACCCCGACAGCAACCTGGATGTCGAATTCAACCTGTACCGGCATATAACAGACGACGAGTGGGAAATGATTAACGGTGGCGAGGCGATTCTGGATGATGGCGGACGAATCTCATTCGAGGTAATAAACAATGAGAAGGAGCCGGTTTATGTCAGCGTTCTCGATCTGGAAGCGACCGGCGCTATCTCGTTGCTATATCCGCCACGCGGCACCAGCGAACTGATCGAACCAGGCAAGACCCTGCGCGTCGGTCGCGGTGACCAGGTGTTGCGTCTGGCGCTGGACGACAGCGTGCGCGGCGAAACCGGGCAGGAGACGCTCAAGGCCATCGTCACCAGTGACGAATCCGATTTTCGCTGGCTCGAGCAGGGCAAGACGCGCTCGGTGGGCCGGTCGCGGCTGAAGCAGCAATTTGAAGCGGCGTACGACGGACCGACAACCCGCGCGGTAATAATGGAGACAAAGGACGATCCGGACGATGACTGGAAGGCAGTTAACCGGACATTCCAATTGAAACGCAAGTTGGTATGACGCTATGAAATATCATGATTTTCGCATTCGCATAGAGGCAAAGCGCGACGATGGTTACGACGTCAGCGTGGAATCACCGGCCGGGAGCGCGGACGAACACATCGTGCTGCCATTCGATGTGGAAGAAGCCATAAACCAGCTGCACAATATGGGGCGTGCGGTGCGCGGTTCAGGCGCGACGCAGCGCAAAGTAGTCATGGAAGGGCCGGAGCCGGTGAAGCCGTCCGAGTTTGGCGCACAGCTGTTCAATGCGCTGTTTACCGGTCGTGTTGGCAAGCTGTACAACGCCATGTCGCGTGACCTGCAGGATCCTTCGGTCGGTTTGCGTATCAACCTGCATCTCAATCTCAACGACGCCGGTGTCGGCAAGCTCGCCGGGGTGCCATGGGAATACGTCTATGACGCGGACACCATGGACTATCTCAACCTGAGCAAGCAGACACCCATCGTGCGTTATCTCGACGTGCAGCGTCCCAATACGCTGCAGCCGCTGGCCGGCAAACTGAAAGTGCTTGTGGTGATGTCCAGCCCGAAAGGTGAGCACCAGCTCGACCTGGCCAAGGAGCGCCAGCTGATCGAGAGCATCTGGGGTGATGATGACGACGTCGAGCTGACGGTAAAGGAACACCCCACGCCAAATGCGTTGCGCCAATGGCTTACCAGCGACGACTACCACGTGCTGCACTACATGGGGCACGGCACCCATGATGAAAGCACTGGCGTTGGCGCCCTGGTGCTGGAGGACGAAGAACAGAATGCCAAACTGCTGGATGCGGAAACGCTGGGCACATTCCTGCGTAATGCGCCGACGGTGCGGCTGGCTTTCCTCAACGCCTGTGACCTGGCCAAGACCGACGAGGACTCGCCGTTTTCCGGCGTGGCCAACCGGCTGGTCATGGCCGGCCTGCCGGCAGTGGTCGCAATGCAGTTCCCGATTTCGGACGAAGCCGCAATTGCGTTCGCGCGGACTTTTTATTCACGCCTGGAACGCGGCGTTGCTGTCGACGAGGCAGTTGCTCACGGGCGCAACGCGATTCTCGCTGACCAGCCCGGCTCGATGGAATGGGGCACCCCGGTTCTTTATATGCGCACCCCGGACGGCCGGCTGTTTGACAAGGGCGAGGACCCGGCCGACGCGGAGCCTGTCGCCGTTACGCCCGCCCCGGCGACGGGGGCGGTTGCCGGAACCGACGGCATCCCGAAAAGTAATATCACCGCAATTGCCGGCGGTGCAGGTGTACTTGCGCTGATAGCTGCTGCGGCAGTGTATTTCCTCCTCGGCACAAGGGCCGCGCCGCTCGATTTCGAGAGCAGGGAGGTCGAGGCATACATCAATGAACCGCTGACGCTGCGTTTCGGACCGACCAGTCCGCCGGAAGACAGCAGTCACCTGGATCGCTACGACGTCGTGGTCAGCGCACCCAATGCGAACGACCTGAGCGTCGGGGAAACTCAGGAAGTGGATGGCTTCTGGCGCGCCGAGCTGACAGCATCGGCAGCCGGTGAGTTTGAGGTCATGGCGACCGTAACCGACACAAACAAGCCGGAGGCAGAGCCACGCAACAAGGCGGCGAAGGTTAATGTAATAGTCAGTCCGACAGTCGAGTCGGCGTTCAGTGAAGCGGTCAACGGGGTCGAGAATGAGCAGACCAGCACCGCCGCAGCGATCGAAGCGCTGACCGGGGTAGAGGCGCTCGGCCTTTCGGCACAGATGCGTGAACAGCTGCTGGCGCTGAAACAGCCATTGACTGCCTTGAGTGAGTCGCGCCAGGCGGCCGACGCGGCTTTCGATAGCGGCTCCGCCACGCTGACCGACAAGATCTCGGCCTACGAGGCATGGATAAGCGATTTCTCGGCGGCGCGGAACTTTGAGCCGGCGCCCGAGCTTCCCTATGTAACTGAAGCGCTGGGCCGGCTGGAACAACTGCAGGGTCGAATGAACGTGGCAGGTTTTTCGGTTTGCCAGGCTGCGGCACCTTGTTCCGGCGAGACAAGTTTTGGCGCCGGCAGCCGGGTTTACTCGGTGGTAGAACACACCGAAGCCGAACAAGGCAGCGGTGTGGCGGTTCTGTTCTTTCTCGAGTCCGATCCGCCGAAGATGGTGAAGGAACGAAAGTTCAGCCTGCAGGGCAACACACGCACCAGCGACTGGACCATACTGTCGCAGCCGGGGAGCTACACGGCGAGACTCTATAATTCAAACGGTGACCTGCTCCGGCAGCAGGCTTTGAAGGTCAACTAGCACAAGGTCGAGTCATGTCCAGATCCATAGTCGACAGGACGGCGCCGCGGGCTGCCGCCAGCAGCGGTATGCGTGGCGTTCCCGATGCCGAATTTACAGCGCCGACCGCGGAGGAAGTCGACACCTATGCCGACAAGCTGTTGAAGCTCATCCCGGCGGAAGTTATAGGCGTATACCTGGCAATGACATCTATTCTTGATGGCGCCACCAGTGTGCATCCGCCGGTGCCCTGGCTGGTATTCCTCTTCGGTATCTTCGCAACCTGGTTTTACCTGCGCTTCACGCTGAAGGTAACCGAGACACGCCAGCTGCTGTTAACTTCGCTGGCATTCATTGTCTGGGCCTTCACCATCGGCGGCCCTTTCGAGTCGCTGGACTGGTACCGCGAGGCCGGCGGCACCTATGCCGGCCTGTTACTTGCGGCCTACACTTTCATCGCTCCACAAATCCGAATCACCAACAAAACTGACGCTGCGCCTGCCGGCTGAGCCTGCAAAACCCGGCCGGCAGGCGTATGTTCAGAACTGCCAGCCGTAACTCAGTTCCAGCTCGAACTGGTGCATTTCAAACTCGACACGCTGAGTCGGATCAAAACTGTTTAATCCGGCGACCCTCTCCTTCGGCGCATAGAGAACCGCCCCGCTTATTGCGCCTCGGCCAATCCGCCGACTGAACCCGGCCGTAAAATGCTCTTCGATCACCCCTGGCGCGAGAATATTAAATACTACTTCGGTTTCCGGAATCGGTTGACGACCGTGGCTGACGCCGGCGCGCAGGGTCAACGCGTCGCTGGCTCGCCATTCGCCACCCAGTTTGATGGTCGTCACGTCGCGCCAGCCAAAACCGGCACCGCGCCGACCGCCCAGGCACGACTCGATATCGCTGCCGCCCGCCCCTGCAGTCGGGCAGTTGAAAATTGCACTGATCGGATTACCCACAGCAGCAACGTCGCTGTACCAGGTGTGCTCGACATCCAGGTGCAGGCTGAATGCGTTGTCCGGTGACCAGCTCAGGGCAACCCCCGCGCTTGCAGGGATATCGAAATCACCCGATTCTGCGAACAGATCGGCATAGTTGTCGAACTCGGTCATATAAACCCTGCTCTGGTAACTCAGGCCCACGCGGACCGTTGGTGTTATCAGCGCATTGATGCCGGCTCTCAGCCCGGCACCCCAGGACAGGTCATGGCCACGGTCTGACAGGTTTTCCGGTAGTGCTGTTCCACCGCTGGCCGCAAAGGAGCGCGTGAAGGGTGCGAAGCTGGCCACACCGCTTGCCTCGAATCGCTGTACGGCGAGTACCGTTGCCAGGCCCCAGGCAAAGCGGTCGTTTTTCCTGCGTGCGTAAGCCAGTTCGACAAATGCCTGTGCCAGGTCTACACCGGCCGCCCCCGCACCATAGGTGCCGGCAAAACTGCCAACCGGTGCCGGGCCCGGCCCGTCCGGATCGAAGCTGGCGTTGCCACCCTGCCAGGAAGTGTTCATGCCACCGCGGCCATAAAAGGCCAGCCCGAAAGCGTGCCGGTCATGATTCCAGGTGCGCGCAAGGTGCGGGATGACGAACCCCTCACGGGCGCTGTCAATTGCGTTGGGTCCGATGGTAAAGGCGCCACCGTTGCCGCCGGCCTGGCTGGCGGAAGTGGTGTAACTGCGACGCGGGCTGAACAGCCCGGCGCCGGCCTCGAAGCCGGATCTGACCAGCACCGCGCTGGCCGGGTTATTGGCCAGCTCGATCGCGCTTGCCGGCTGCGCGCTGCCGGCACCGGCCATCCCCTTGTTCCTGGTTCCTTTGCCGTGAGTGAAATAGCCGTTGGTTGCCGCCGCTGGCAGTGCCAGAAGCATGGATACCAGCGCCACAGAAAGCATTGAAGTGATTTTCATCGTGTTGAACCTGCAAGTAAAAAACGAACAGACGGACGCCGCCGCCTCGCGTGGGCTTAGGGCGACGCGAACAGGTTCAGTAAATCGGGAAAGTCAGCTGGACCGGTGCGCCGCCTGGATACAGGCGCAACAGCAGTCACAGCACATCGCCGGCCGGGCGGCCAGCGTGGAAGCAGCAGGTTTCCGGGTGGAAAGCTTCATAGAGTCGATTAATGCCGGAATTGCGAATGAAAGTCAAATCACCGCCCGGCCCGCACCAATGAAAAGCCAGGCAGCTGGCGGTGTAGCCGGCCGGCTGCCTGGCTGCGTCTGAACGATTCCGACAGCTTGCTTACACTTTATTTTCGCGACTTCAGCTGTTTAACGATTTCTTTTTCCATCTTTGCTCGCCCGGCTATTGATTGCAGCGGAATCACTTTCCACGAGAAAACGCCCCATGCCGGCAGGTCACGCAACATGCGGTCGACTTCGTCGTGACTGCCGGCTTCAACAATCAGGTAAAACGTGCGTGAACCTGCGGGCAAGCCGCCGGTGATGATTCTTTTTTCCGCCTGCATTGCGGCGAACGTCGGCAGGATGCCGTTTTCCAGAACCATCAATACTTCTTTGGGATCAGTGAAACCCGGCCCTTCGCTGGTCTTTACAAGAAACAGGTCAGCCGAGGCTGCTCCACACCACAAAATGCCTGTCAGCAGTGAGGTTGCAATCGATAGTTTCATGGTTATTCCCTCCGGGAAAGCGCAAATGAGTGTTGTCTGAGCGTAGCTCAAGCCCCGGCGCCTCGCCACGCAGCGCAAGTGGCGCGTGCTACATTTACTTAAGTGCCCAATGGTCGAGGTGGTGCGTTGCAACTAAACCAGGTCACGCTGCCGACTGTCGATCTGCCACGGGCTGTCGATTTCTATAGCCGGCTGGGGCTTAAGCAGATCGTGGCGACGGAGCACTACGCCCGATTCGAATTGCCCGATGGTGATGCAACCCTGTCCCTGCACGTGGTTGAAAAGAGCGAGCCTTCGCAGGCAATAATCTATTTCGAGTGTGAACAACTGGACCAACGTGTAAAGGAGCTGATTGTCGCTGGAATAGAGTTTGATACCCCACCGCAGGACCAGCGCTGGTTGTGGCGGGAGGCCCGCCTGCGCGACCCTGACGGTAACCGTCTTTGCCTTTACCATGCGGGCAAGAATCGCAGGCATCCACCGTGGCGTATCGGCAGTGACTGAGCAACACATAGACGTTGAAGCCTTCTGCATAGAGATAGAAGCCGCTGCCGGACGGCTGGCGGATATGGCCAGGCTAACGCCGGTCATCACTTCACGCACGCTCGATGAATTGACCGGTGCCGAAATCTTCCTGAAATGTGAAAACTTCCAGCGCGTTGGTGCATTCAAGTTTCGCGGTGCCTGCAACGCGCTGTGCAAGCTTGACGATGCACAACGCCGCCGCGGCGTCGTGACCTATTCATCCGGTAATCATGCCCAGGCGCTGGCTTGTGCCGGCGGTCTGCTCGGCTCGCCGGTCACAGTGGTCATGCCAGTCAATGCACCGGCGGTAAAACGTGAGGCGACTGCTGGTTATGGCGCAGAAATAATCGCGTACGATCCCAACAGGGAGTCACGCGAGAAGATTGGGCGCAAACTTGCCAGCGAGCGCGGGCTCACACTGATACCACCTTATGACCATCCCGACGTGATTGCGGGGCAGGGCACCACGGCGCTTGAGTTGCTGCAGCAGGTACCGGTGCTGGATTCCATCCTGGTACCAACCGGCGGTGGCGGGTTGCTCAGCGGCACTGCGCTGATCACGTCGGCACGGGCACCGACGTGCAAGGTGATTGGTGTCGAACCTGAAGTAGCCGACGATGCCACGCGCTCGTTCCGTACCGGGCAACTGCAAACCGTTCATAACCCGCCCACCATTGCCGACGGTGTGCGTACGCCCTGCCTGGGTGAATGGACATTCCCGATCGTGCGCGACTACGTTGCTGACATGGTGACAGTAAGCGAAACCGCAATCCGCGAGGCGGTCCGCTTCCTGTTCCAGCGGACAAAACTTGTGGTCGAGCCGTCCGGTGCGCTGGGTGTTGCCGCCCTGCTTTCGGGCGCGTGCGACGGCGGCGGCCGGATTGGTGTAATCCTCAGCGGCGGCAATGTCGATGAAAGGGTTTTTGCCGATCTACTCGCGGGCAGCTGACTGCTGCCCCAGGTGCTGATAGCCGAGAATCGTGGCCGGCAGTAACGTGTCGGTATCGCTGCGGCTGGCCAGACGCAACAGGCCGGCCCAGGCGCCGGGCTGGCTGCAAAAGCGGGTGTGCAGCAGGCCGGGGTAGTCGTGGGCAATCACACGAAGCCTGCTGATCGGCAGCGTGCTGATGATCCGCAGTACGTCCAGCGGCGCGCCAAAACTTAGCCGGGCGAAAAAGCGATTTACGTCGGCCAGGTGCCGCAGGTACATCAGTGCCGACAGAGTAAACAGGCCGATCTCGTGATTGTCGGTGTGGCCGGATATCCTCAGCTCGTCGCCTGCACCGCCAGCCCTTAGTTGCCGCCAGCACTGCACGTTGCAAAGCTTGAGGTCGAACAGCGCAAAGGCACAATCCGCCAGGCGCCGCTTCGCAGCATCGCTGAGACCGGCCAGGGCAGATTGCTGGTCGGCCGGCAACAACGCATGGCCGTTCACGCGGCTGGTAGCCAGGTCGAGAAATCCGGCGTTCAGGCTGGCCAGCTCCGCCAGGATATGCCGGCCCAGTTCCGGCTCGATGACATCGCCAGTCAGATCGACGCTTCCCATAAAATACCCTCCGCAGCTGTCAATTTTGTGCCAGTCACACTGGCACGATTTTTGTGCATTGTGCCATTGACCCTCTTAGCGCACACGCTCGATAACTCTATGAACCAAAGAGTTTTTTATACTAATTAGCGCAACAGGGGTGATAAAACATCCCCAAATACAGCGTCTGCAGCCGGTCAATTTGGAACAAATTTTCGCCTGAACCTAGCATATCTGAGCATTTTGGAACAAATGTAATCGGGACAGCATGGAGGCGCGGGAGTATCACTGGTCACCCAGGAGGAGGGAACAGGATGAGAATCAGCGACAGCCGCTATGCCCGCGAACGCAATCAATTCGAACTGGCCATGCGCATGATCGCCTACGAGGCGCGTACCTGCACGATACGAACCTGCACCGGGCTGTCTGACGACCGCATACGAAAAATCTATACCACTTACTTCAAAGCCGAACCAAAAATCAAAGTGCGCCGGCAACGCGGCAAGCCGCCCACCCGTATTTCGGTGTATGTAAAAAGCCGGCTCCACCAGGCTGAAGCGACAACGCTGGGGCTGCTGTACGCCGATGCCGGCCTGATCCTGGTGCGTCCGGACCGCCGCGCCGAACTGTTGCTGCCACAAGGCACCGTAGAATACGGCCAGCGTTTCTGCCTGGCCTACGACATGTACTGCCTGCTACACCCTGGACGCAGGATCTGTTTCGAGCGTGCATGGTTCCTGATCGAAGCGCTGGCGCGGGGCGACGAGCTGCAGTTCACCCGCTGTGAGTTGTGCCAGAACATCTATATTCACGACTCGCTGTCTCTCAGGCAGAGCCTGTGCCCGGGCTGCAGCAGCCGGACGTCGAAGAAATCCGGCCGGCAGAAAACGGCGTAGCACCAAAGACTTAAAAAACCGGGCTTCGCTATCAGCACGGCGTCCTTGCTGCCACGGCGGCTGCCGTGATAAACAGGCCCTTCAGAGGGTAACGAGGCGCTGTTAGCGGCAGGGCCGGCAGGATTCTATCCGGCCCACGGGGATGCCGCGCAAGTCGCAATACAGCTTTGCAAGCAATCACACCTGACGCGCACGCAATCTTTGCGTTGCTCCTCACCGTGGGTGCGCTGTTCCTGTTTACCCGGGACCGCATACCACTGGAAAGCTCCTGCCTGTTCGTGCTGGTAGTGCTGGTGCTCGTATTCCAGATCTTTCCGTACGAGCGCAACGGCGTTCCCGTCGCGGTCACCGATTTTTTTGCCGGCTTTGGTCACGAGGCACTGGTAACGATTGCGGCGCTGATGGTCGTGGGTCGCGGGCTGGAAACAACCGGCGCACTGCGACCGGTGGCGCTGTTCATGTCAAAGGGCTGGAAAACCCGGCCGGTTTTTTCCTTCCTGGCCACACTGGTCGTCGCCGCAGCGCTCAGCGCCTTTCTCAACAACACCCCGATTGTCGTGATGCTGCTGCCAATACTGGTCAGCGTCGCGATTCGCAATGCCACGGCCCCGTCGGAAATACTCATGCCGATGGGCCTGGCCACGCTGGTCGGCGGCATGGCCACCACCATCGGCACCTCGACCAATCTGCTCGTAGTCGGTATTGCAGCAGACCTCGGGCTGCCGCGGATGGGAATGTTCTACTTTACGCTGCCGGTGCTGCTGGCCGGTTCTGTGGGCATCCTGTTCCTGTGGCTGATAGCGCCGCGCCTGCTGCCGGAGCGTCGCGCGCCCATGGGCGATACCTCGCCGCGTATTTTTAACGCCGTGCTGTACATCAATGAAGACAGCTTCGCCAACGGTAAAACGCTCTCTGAAGTGCTAGGCCGCACTGAAAACCGCATGGCGGTGTCGCGCATCCAGCGTGGCGAGGGTCTGTTTGTTGCCAAGCTGCCGTCGGTAACGATTCAGCCAGGCGACCGGCTCTATATCAACGATACCCCGGAGATGCTGAAGGAATTCGAGCAGCTGCTGGGGGCGACGCTGCACCAGCCCAGCGGCGAGAAGCTGAGCATCGATCCGGAACACCTGCCAACCGAGCAGGACCAGCAACTCGCCGAGGTGGTTGTGACGCGTGGCTCGCTGCTGCATCACCGGACGCTTAAATCAACCCGTTTCACTACCCGTTTCCGGCTGGTGCCGCTGGCCATTCACCGGGCGCGCACTCATGTTGTCGACACCGGTCGCGGTATTGACGAAATCCGGCTGCGTGCCGGCGACGTGCTGCTGGTGCAGGGCTCGCCGGACCATATTAACGGCCTCAAGCGCGGCGGCCAGATGCTGGTGCTCGACGGCACCACCAACCTGCCGCACACGAAACGTGCCAATACCGCGCTGGGAATAATTGCGTTTGTCGTGATATCGGCCGCAACCGGGTTGCTGCCCATTTCGGTCAGCGCGTTAACCGGCGTGGCGCTGATGATCCTGACGCGCTGCATCGACTGGCGCAACGCGGCCGGCGCGCTGAGTACGCCGGTCATATTGATCATTGTTGCCAGTCTCGGGCTGGGCATAGCGCTAATGCGCACCGGCGGCGCGGAATTTGTCGCCCACCTGTTCGTGGCGATGACGTGGGGGCTGCCGGTGCCGGTTGTGCTCAGTGGCTTGATGCTGCTGGTCGCGGTGCTGACAAACGTGGTGTCAAACAACGCGGCTGCGGTGATCGGCACGCCCATTGCTGTAAGCGTGGCAACAGAGATCGGTGCCTCGCCCGAGGCTTTCGTGCTGGCAGTTCTGTTTGGTGCCAACATGAGCTTTGCCACGCCGATGGGTTACCAGACAAACCTGCTGGTTTTCAGCGCCGGCGGCTACAAATTCTCCGATTTCCTGCGCGTCGGCATCCCGCTGACAATTATCATGTGGCTGGCCTTCTCACTGCTCATGCCGTTCCTGTACGAGCTGACGCCCGCTCAATAACCCGGCGCAAGAACAATACTTCGCAGCACGCTTGCCGGGTCATCGGCCGGCGTCACTTTCAGGCCGGCATCTGAAACAGTGTGGATGTAGCTGTCCGTGCCGTCGGTCATGATGATCGAGCGCAGCGGATTGGCAGAAAACCACAGGCCGGGGTAGTCGCAATTTTCCGGCGCATCCGGGCAATACGCCTGGCTGACCAGGTCGTTGTGATTGATGCGGCCGATTTCGCTAATGCCACCGACGACATCGATAGCGAAATAGACAAAGCCGTTAAAGCTGCTCTGCCAGTCAAACTCATAGAATGAGTAGGGCAGCGACAGCAACCCGCGTGGCGCATAGAAGTTGAAAGCCCGATAGTCATAGGCCGCCGGGCTCCAGCCCGCCCACGGCAGGTCGCTCTGTTCCAGTATCCAGGTATGAGCGAGCCGCGGCGCCGCCAGGTCAGCCACGTCGAAAATCCGCAGCGCCAGCGGCCCCACGTTGCCGTCGGCGTCCGCATCGCGGCCAATTGTAAGGAGGTGAGATTCTCCGACTGGCTGCATGTAGGTGGAAAAACCCGGCAACTCCAGCTCACCGGCCAGACGCGGGTTCAGCGGGTCCGCCAGGTCGAAGCTAAACAGCGGGTCGATCTGCCGGAAGGTGACGACATAGCCGCGCTCGCCGAGGAAACGCACGGCAAATATGTCCTCATCGGCTTCGAAGTTCTCTACCGCACCGGCCACGACGAGGTTACCCGCGTCGTCATCACGCAACACGAACAGGTGGTTGGTCAGCGCGAAGTCTTCCGTCGCGTCATCAAAAACCGTTTCGTTCGTGGCCACGCGCAGGAAGCCGTCGTGTTCGCTGAAGTGAAGATTGTTATAGGCCTGGCCGGCAACGACGCCAGCCGCGCGAAACTGCGGTGCGCCTACACCGATGGAATATTTGTAAACGGCCGTTTCGTCGGCCTGCAGCGGGTCCCACCACCAGCCGCGGCTGCTCTGCGCCAGGTAGGCATCGCCTTCACTGGCATAAACCGTGCTGACATTATTTACCAGCGCAGCACTGTTCACGTTGCCGCCGTCGCTATCGAAACTGGATATCATCGAAAAGGCCGGTTCGATATCGATTTCCGGTGCGGCAAGGTCAGCGCAATCGAGCGGGGCGGCATTGCCGTCCAAACCGGTGGCGTGCGGCAGGTACGCAGCGCTTTGTGCCGCAATTGACGCGGAAATCCGCTGCCGCAGCGCCGCGGTTGCTGCGGTGAGTTCGTCTTCGTCGTCGGCCTCCTGCGCGGCATGCCATTGCCGGATCAACTCCCAGCCATTATCTGCGTAGAACACACCGGGCAGGAACAGTGCGGTGTGGGTAAACAGGTGTACCCGGCTGCCGTTGCGGCGTGACGCCAGCGGGTAGCCATCAAACTGCAGCGTGCCGGCGATTACCGGCGCCGCCGGGTCGCTTATATCGACAATCCAGACGTTGCTTACCGGCTTGCCCGGTTCGGGCAGGCCCAGGTAGTCCTGGCCGACGATTACCAGCCGCTCCGCAGTTTCATCCAGCAGCATCTCCTGCGGGTACCCCGGCCCGTCCAGCTGCAGCTCGGCGATGATGTTGGCCTGCTCCGGCGGGAACCCGTCGACCACCACCAGCCGTCCGGCGTTCAGCACATACACGTTGCCAAACGAATCAGCCTCGACCAGGTCACCTTCATCGACGCCGGGTTCCTGGGTGTTGGTCTGCGATACATCACCGGGGGATGCGCTGGCATCGGCGGCCGGGGCCGGTGTTTCAAACGCCACGACGTCGATCGGGCACCAGCCGAACGGGCACGGCTGGTCCTGGGTGACCGAGGTAAAAAAAGCATCAGTGAGGTATGCGATGTAAGCGTCGCAGTCCGCAAAAAACTGCGGCACCACTGCCCGCCGGTCGACCCGCTTGCTGTTTGGTACCGGCTCACCGCCGGTGGGTGGCGGATCATTGGGCGAATCATTGGGCAGATCGGCCGGACTGTCACCTGAGGAGTTGCCGGAACCGCAGCCCGCGAGCAGCAGCACCAGCGCCAGGCTCGTCAGTATTGATCGGGTCATTTCATCCTCATACACCCCGGCGGGGTGCGCGGGGTCCGCTGTCTATAGCCCATTTTCGCAAATTAGCGCTGCGGCTGCCGTGCGCTGGTCGTGGCTGCAGACAGGGACGACAAACCCTGCTTTTTTGGCTGCCCGGGTTGTTTTTCCACCAGTGGAGCGAGTTCTGTCAAATCAATCCGGTTGACCCGCGCCGGCCGTGCGGTTAACAATCGGGGCGTGAAGTTTGTGTCGCGAAAGTTATCCCTTGCCACCAGCTGGCGCTGGCGCCAGCAACCTGGGATGGCTGTACCTGTCTGACGGGTCAACACGTACTTCGCAAAACGTTGACAGCCCATCCCCGCCAACCGGGGATGGGCTTTTTTTATCGTACCGGCAGATTCTATGCAGCCACCATTCGACATCGCCGCTGACCTCGACACGCCGGTTTCGGCGTTTCGCAAGCTGGAGCCGTTTCAGCCGCATTTTCTTCTGGAAAGCGTGGAGGGCGGGGTCAGCCTGGCGCGCTACTCATTCATCGGCTTTGGCGATGCGCTAAACCTGCGCTTGCGCAATGGCGAGCTGCAAATCAACGGCGCGGCACAGGCGCTGGAACCGGGACGTGCGGGCGTGCTCGATGCGTTGCGGCAGGCGCTGGAACAGGCGCCGCGCCCGGGGCCGCACATAGACGGCCTGCCGTTCCACGGCGGCCTGGTTGGCGTGGCGGCTTATGACCTGGTGCGCTACTTTGAGCGACTACCGCAGAGGGCAACACCATTGCCACGTGTCCCGGATGCTGCTTACACGGCAACCTCATCGCTGCTGGTTTTCGATCACCTCACCCGTCGCGTGGCGCTGTTGCATGACGGCAGCGAAGCGGAACGTAAAGCCTTGCGCACAGAAGTTATCGAGGCGCTGCGTGGCCCGCTGCCGCCCGCGGTCGGGCCTGCCAGCGTCGAATCGGCGGTGGCCAGCCTCAGCGGCGAACAGTTCAACTCGCTGGTGCGCAAAGCACAGGATTACATCGGTGCCGGCGATGTGTACCAGATAGTGTTGTCCGTGTGTTTCTCCGGTCAGACCGACATCGATCCGTTTGATGCCTATCGCGCCCTGCGCCTGCTGAACCCGTCTCCTTATATGTATTTCTTCCGCTTCGGCGACGCCGCGGTAGCCGGCTCATCGCCCGAGGCACTGGTTCGGCTCGATGAGAGCGGTCGTGCTTCGTTGCGGCCCATTGCCGGCACCCGGCCACGCGGCAACGACAATGAGCAGGACCGACAAAACGAGGCTGACCTGTTGGCAGATCCGAAAGAAGGCGCCGAACACGTCATGCTTGTTGACCTGGCGCGCAACGATCTTGGCCGGGTAGCCCGGCCGGGGACGGTAAAGGTCAGTCCTTACCGCAATATCGAGCGCTACAGCCACGTAATGCACATCGTCAGCGGCGTGAGCGGGCAGCTCGACGCTGATTGCGATGCCTTCGATCTGTTCGCCGCCGCATTTCCCGCCGGCACCCTGGTCGGTGCGCCAAAGGTCCGGGCAATGGAGCTGATCGACGAAAATGAACCGCAACGGCGCGGTCTTTATGGTGGCACTGTCGGCTATTTTGCCCACGGCGGCAGCATGGACCAGGCAATAGCCATCCGTACGCTGGTCTTTGACCAGGGCAACTACAGTTTCCAGGCCGGTGCCGGTATTGTCGCCGACAGCATTCCGCAGAAAGAGTACGAGGAAGTGCTGGCCAAAAGCGCCATACTGCAACGCGCACTGAAGATCGCCGGCGAGGGCCTGTGATGGCGAAGCTGCTGCTCATCGATAACTACGATTCGTTCACCTACAACCTGGTACAGGCATTTGCAGTGCTGGGCGCCAGGGTTGAAGTGCAGCGCAATGACGCGATCGGGGTCAATGATGTTCTGGCAACCGGGCTGACCCACCTGGTGATCTCACCCGGTCCGGGCCGACCGGCCGATGCCGGCATATCGATGGCAGCGATCGAGCGTTGCGCCGGCAAGGTGCCGGTGCTTGGCGTGTGTCTGGGGCACCAGTCGATCGTCGAGGTTTTTGGCGGGCGGGTGGATTCGGCCAGCACCATAATGCACGGCAAGAGTTCGGCGGTGCACCACGACGGCAAGGGCGTATTCGCGGGCCTCGACCAGCCGCTGGAAGCCGGTCGCTATCATTCGCTGGCCGCAGTCGAACTGCCTGGCGTACTCGAGGTCAGCGCGCGCACCGACGATGAAGAGGTCATGGCCGTGCGTCATCGTGAACTGTGCATCGAGGGTGTGCAGTTTCATCCGGAGAGTGTGTTGACGCCGCAGGGCGACAGGCTTCTGGAAAATTTCCTGAAAATGGAGATTACGTGATGACCGATACCCAGCGCCTGGATGCCAGCACCGCCCGCAGCGACGAAGCTCATCGCGTCGCAAAACAGGCTCTTGCCGATCTGCTCGATGGCGTTGATCTTGAACAGTCGCGTGCGGCCGAGCTGATGCATGCGCTGACAGAGCCCACGCTGCACCCGGCGCTGGCCGGAGGCGTGCTGGTGGCGTTGCGGCAGAAAGGCGAAACGGCCGCAGAGATTCGCGGGTTTGCCAACACCATGCGCGAACTGGCAGTCGATCCGCAGATACCACCAGGCGCGCCCGCAGTCGATTGTGTCGGCACGGGTGGCGACGGTTCCGGCAGCTTCAATATTTCGACCGGTGCGGCGCTGCTGGCCGCCGCTGCCGGCGTGCGGGTGATAAAGCATGGTAACCGGGCAGTATCGAGCAAGAGCGGCAGTGCCGATGTGCTCGAAGCGCTCGGTTTGCCACTGCCGCTCAACGAACAGGATGCCGTGCGCTGTCTTGATGCCACCAGCTTTACTTTCCTGTTTGCTCCGTTCTATCACCCGGCGATGAAAAGCATCGCACCTGTGCGCGGCGCGATGGCAGTGCGCACCGTGTTCAACCTGCTGGGGCCATTGTCGAATCCGGCCAGGCCACCGTTTGGTGTAATTGGTGCTTACAGCCCGGAAGCAGCCCGACTGATGGCGGACACGCTGGCGGGCATGGAGATACAGCGTGTGTTCGTGGTGCACGGCGAACCGGGCTGGGACGAGGCGACACCGGTCGGCCCGTTTCAGCTTTACGACGTGCGCCCGGGTCGCGTACACCAGGAACGCCGCGACCCGCATGATTACAAGATCGAACGCTGCGCGCCCGAGCAGCTCGCAGGCGGTGATGCCGCCCATAACGCCGAAAAGATGACCGCAGTTTTTCATGGCGAGCTGGGGCCGCACTACGACGCGCTGACACTTGGCGCCGCGTTGTTGCTCGAGGTCAGTGGCGCAGCCAGCGGGCGTCGCGCGTCGCTGGCGCATGTGCGTGAGTCGATAAACACAGGTCGCGCGGCGACGCTGCTGAAAAAACTGAAAGGTTTTGGCGATAGCCTGTGAGTGATTTTCTCGAAACCATGCGCGCCTCTTCCCTGCAGCGGGCGCGTCATGCAATGGCACAGCGCCCGCTGAAAACTGTCGTCCAGGCGGCGTTACAGCGACAGGCAGCACCGGCGCTGACGCCCAGTGCAAAGGGTTTTGACATCATTGGCGAGGTCAAACGCAGCTCGCCGGCGCACGGCGAGCTTTCCGCTGAAAGTGTTGATGCGCTGGTCGACCGTGCCCGCGCCTATGCGCGTGCCGGTGCTGTTGCGGTGTCAGTTCTGACGGAGCCGCAGCGTTTTGGCGGCGACCTTGCCCACCTGGAAAAGATCGCTCACGGGCTGCATCCGCTGGGTGTGCCGGCGATGCGCAAGGATTTCATTGTCGACGTCTACCAGGTGTGGGAGGCGGCTGCGGCCGGCGCCGGCGGCGTTCTGTTGATACTGCGCCTGCTCGACGATTTCCAGATCAACAGCATGATCGAAGCCGCGGCGCGGGCAAAGATGTTTGTGTTGCTGGAAGCGTTTGATGGCAGCGACCTGCGGCGGGCACGGAATTTCGTGCAGGGACACCCGCAATTACTGGTCGGTCTCAACGCGCGCAATCTCGCTACACTGGAGGTGGAATTCGAGCGTCTGCCACAGCTGGCCGGCAAATTTCCGCCCGGCTGTGTGCGTGTTGCCGAAAGCGGCATGGCCAGCAATGAGCAGGTACGCGAAGTCGCGCAAGCCGGGTATGCCATGGCGCTGGTGGGCACCGCGCTGATGAAGCAGCGGCAGCCAGCGAAGTTCCTGCAGGACCTGCTCATTGCGGGTCGCAGGTCGATTGCCGGATGAGCCGGGTGCGGATAAAAATCTGTGGTGTGACCTCGGCCGAAATTGTCGATACGGCGGTCGCGGAAGGTGTCGATGCGATCGGCTTTGTGTTTGCTGAGTCGCCACGCCAGGTAGACACGGCACTCGCTGCCGGGCTCATGCAGCGACTGCCACCGTGGGTTGCGGCAGTCGCTGTGACACGCCATCCGCCGGCCGGTTTCAGCGATGTGCTGGCACAACTTGCACCGGCATGGTGGCAAAGTGACCGGCGCGACCTGGAAAATGTCATCCTGCCACCCGGCGTACGCAGCATCCCGGTGATTCGCGAGGGCGAAGATACCGCGGATCTGCCACCCTGGTTTGTCTACGAGGGAGCGCAAAGTGGCCGGGGAACGACCGTCGACTGGTCACGCGCGGCACAACTGGCGCAACGCGGGCGCATGATTCTGGCAGGCGGACTCAATGCGGCCAATGTCGCTGCGGCTATCCGGACCGTACGGCCGTGGGCAGTCGATGTCAGCAGTGGTGTCGAAACCGCGCCGGGTAGAAAGTGCGCAACGCTGATCAGGGAGTTTGTTGCCGCGGTACGCCAGGCCGAACGGGAGATCGCTTAGCAGTGAATGCAACGATAGATAATGCGGAACAACTGCTCGCCGCGCTGGTTGCGGGGGAGTTGCCGGACCGTAACGGCCGCTATGGCCCGTTTGGCGGCCGCTATGTGCCGGAGACGCTTGTCGATGCGTTTTCCCGGCTGGAAGACGGCGTCAATCGCTGGCTGCATGACGCAGAGTTTCGCGCCGAGCTGCAAATGGAACTGCGGCACTGGGTGGGTCGGCCCACGCCCTTGTCGCATGCGCCGCGACTGAGTCGCGAATGGGGCGCCGAAGTGTGGCTGAAGCGTGAGGACCTGGCGCATACCGGCGCCCACAAGATCAATAACGCCATTGGCCAGGCACTGCTGGCGCGACGTCTCGGCGTCAAACGCATCGTGGCCGAAACCGGCGCCGGCCAGCACGGCGTGGCATCCGCCGCGGCATGCGCGCGTGTCGGCCTGCCGTGTGAGGTTTACATGGGGGAAATCGACATGGCGCGGCAGGCGCCCAATGTCGATCGCATGAAGCGGCTGGGCGCACGCGTCGTTGCCGTGACCAGTGGCGATCGCACTTTGCGTGCGGCCATCGATGAGTCGATGCGTGAGTGGGTCTCGTCACCGTCAGACACCTATTATCTGCTCGGGTCAGCCGTCGGCGGCCACCCCTATCCCTACCTGGTACGTGAACTGCAGTCGGTGATCGGCCGCGAAGCACGCCAGCAGATGATCGACCAGGCAGGCACCCTGCCCGACGTGGCGGTTGCCTGTGTCGGTGGCGGTTCCAATGCTATCGGTTTGTTTCATCCGTTTGTCGATGCTGCGTCGGTGCAGCTGCTGGGAGTCGAAGCGGGCGGTCACGGTAGCGGCCTCGGCGAGCATTCCGCCACCGTGGTACACGGCAGCCCCGGTGTATTGCACGGCACTTACTCGCTGCTGTTGCACGATGCCGATGGCCAGATACAGGAAACACACTCGATTTCAGCCGGGCTCGACTATCCTGGTGTCGGGCCGGAGCATGCGCTGCTCGCCGCAACCGGCCGGGCTAGCTACACCGTGGCAGATGACGCGACCGCGCTCGATGCACTCAACGAAGTCTGTGCGCTGGAAGGCATCCTGGTGGCGCTGGAAACCGCTCATGCGTTTGCCGGCGCGCGCGAATTTGCCCGCGCCAATCCCGGCGCAAAGATCCTGGTTGGTGTCTCGGGTCGCGGCGACAAGGACCTGGGTACGCTGCTGGAGCACTCGGTTTGACCGGCGCCGCGGCGATTACTGCGGCGATCGAGGCGGCGAACGCTGACGGTCGCCCCGCGCTGGTACCGTTCATCACTGCCGGCTACCCGGACCGGCAGGAGTTTGCGCAGCACCTGCAGGTGCTTTCCGGATGCGGTGATGTAGTTGAAGTAGGCGTGCCGTTTACTGACCCGCTGGCCGATGGCGTCACCATCCAGCGATCCTCGGAGGCCGCGCTGAAAGCCGGCGTCAGCCTGGACTGGATACTCACTACGCTGCAGCAAAGCGCAGCAGACCGCGCGGCGCCGGTGATATTGATGAGTTATTTAAACCCGTTGCTGGCAATGGGCTACGAACAGCTGGCTGAAAGATGCATTGCTGCAGGCGTGGCGGGTTTTATCGTGCCCGACCTGCCGTGGGAAGAAAGCGCGCCGTTGCGTGCGGCACTGGAGCCGCGCGGGCTGGCGCTGGTACAGCTGGTGTCACCAGTGACAACAGCGGACCGGATGAAAATGCTGTGTGAAGCCAGCGCCGGGTTTGTCTATGCGGTTACCGTGACCGGTGTTACCGGTGGCAACAAGCCGGTGAATGAGTCAGCCATACTCGACTATCTCGATCGCGTGCGCAGCGTGTCGCCTATTCCGGTTTGCGCCGGTTTCGGCATCCGCGAGGCCTCGCAGGTTGAGCAGATCGGTCTGCATGCGGAAGGCGTCATCGTCGGCTCAGCCCTGGTAGAAGTGCTGGAACAAGGCGGCGACGCGCGGGCATTCTTACAGTCGCTGGGCGGCAAACAACATGACTGACGCAACACTGGTCATCGGCAATGCCAATTATTCTTCCTGGTCGCTACGCGCCTGGCTGGCCTGCCGTGCTGCCGGCCTGCAACCGGAGCTGATACGCCTGCCGCTGGATACACCTGAGTTCGCAGAAAAAATCGGCGAGTTGTCACCGACCCGGCAGGTACCGGTGCTGCGGCACGAAGGGCTGGTGGTATGGGACACCCTGGCCATCTGCGAATATCTGGCCGAGCGTTATCCGCATGCCCGGCTCTGGCCGGAGGCGCAGCGGCTGCGCACCCTGGCGCGCTCGGCCTGCGCCGAGATGCACTCCGGTTTTGCATGGCTGCGCCAGACTTTACCGATGAACGTGCGCGCGCGCGGCCGTCACGTCGAACTGGACGAGTCTGTGGTGGCCGACATCCAGCGCATCAGCGACCTCTGGGAGCAGTGTCGCGACGCAGCCGGTCCACAGGCCCGGCGCGGGCCCTGGCTCTTTGGCGAGCTCACGATTGCCGATTGCTTCTACATCCCCGTTGCATCGCGTTTTATTACTTACGCCATAGGGCTGGTCGGTTTTGCCAGCACCTATGTTGCGACCGTGGCCGCTGACCCGCTGATGCAGGAATGGGCCGACATGGCCGCGGCCGAGACCGAAACCATTGCAGCCGAGGAGGTCGGGCTGTAACACCCTGCTCGGTCTTGTTTTGGGTGATAATCATGCGCGAGGGTTACAGACCAGCGCGGGACATGCAGCGATGACACACGATTATCTGACCGGTTTCGGCAACCATCATGCGACTGAAGCAGAGTCCGGCGCGCTGCCGCAGGGCCGCAACTCGCCACAGCGCGCGCCACTGGGGCTGTACGCTGAAAAGTTCAGCGCTACCGCTTTCACTGCGCCAAAGGCTGCTAACGCGCGCGCCTGGCTTTATCGCATTCGCCCTTCTGTAGTGCACCAGGGCTTCAAGCCGTTGCAGCATGAGTTGTTGCAGACAGCACCGCTGGACACGCTGCCGACACCGCCCGATCCGCTGCGCTGGGAACCGCTGCCCGTGCCGGACGGCAAGACCGATTTCATCGACGGCCTGGTGACCATGGCCGCTTTCGGCGACGCGCTGGCGCAGCAGGGCGCGGGCATTCACATTTATTGCGCCAATGCGTCGATGCGGCAGCGCTATTTCTACAGCTGTGATGGCGAGCTGCTGATCGTGCCGCAGCTCGGTGGCCTGCTTCTGCATACAGAGTTTGGCGTGCTGGAAGTTGGCCCGGAATCTATCGTGGTCGTACCGCGCGGCGTGAAATTTCGCGTCGAGCTCACCGGGCCGGAGGCGCGCGGTTATGTTTGTGAGAACTATGGCGCCCTGCTCGAGCTGCCGGAGCGCGGCCCGATCGGCTCCGATGGCCTGGCCAATGCACGCGATTTTGAATACCCGGTTGCGGCCTACGAGGACAGCGCCGGCAGTTGTGAACTCGTCTGCAAGCTGAATGGCGCCCTGTACAGCAGCACGCTGGATGCTTCGCCGCTGGATGTGGTGGGCTGGCACGGCAACCTGGCGCCGTACCGTTATGACCTCAGGCGCTTCAACGTGATCGGCTCGATTTCTTACGACCATCCCGACCCGTCAATTTTTACTGTACTCACGTCGCAGTCCGACACACCGGGCACGGCCAATATTGATTTCGTCGCTTTCGCACCGCGCTGGCTGGTGATGACAGACACTTTCCGGCCGCCGTGGTATCACCGAAATATCATGTCTGAATTCATGGGGCTTATTACCGGCGAATACGACGCCAAGACGGGAGGCGGTTTTGTGCCCGGCGGCTGTAGTCTGCACAACTGCATGGTGCCGCATGGCCCCGATGCTGATGCATTTGCAAGCGCCAGTGATTTGAAACTGAAGCCACAGCATCTGGACAACACCATGGCCTTCATGTTCGAGTCACGTTACCTGATAAGGCCGAGTCGTGCGGCACTCGGTTCGCGGCAGTTGCAGCGCGACTATGCAGATGCATGGTCCGGTCTGCGCAGCCGCTTCGAGCCTGGCCGACGCCGCTGACTTATAATCGAACCTGCCGCTGCGCGGCATGTACCGCGACAAGGAGAATGCGCAATGCGATCGATACTTGTACCAGTGGCCGACCGGCCGGAATGCCAGGCGGCGCTGAAGCAGGCCTTCAAGATTGCTGACGAATTGTCGGCTAGCGTGACCGGCTGTCACCTGCGGCCGCAGCGGGAAGAATCGCGCAGGAGCAGGGAACGGCACTTTCTGCTGCAGTTCGGCCGCGACAACGGCGAGAGCAAGAAGCTGTCGGGCAAACAGGTTGACCTGCGTTCGACAGCGGCACGCCGCCTGTTCACCGGTATCGCGAAATCCCGTGACTTCCAGCTGGTCGAACGCCCGGTACTGGGCAAGTCACGTTGTGCCATGTGGTATGAAATGGTCGGTTCGCTCGACCGTTTGTTTCGGATCGCCGGGCCGGTGACAGATTTCTCGATTCTGTCCAGACCAAAACGCAAGTCATCGGGGCAGGCGGTTGAATTTGTATTGTCGGCGGTTCTGCATTCCGGCAAGCCGGTTATGATCCTGCCGCAAAAAGGGGTCAGGAGCGTTGGCAGCAACGTGCTGATTGCCTGGAACCAGAGCATAGAAGCAGCACGGGCTGTCACTGCAGCGCTGCCGCTGCTGGTCAGGGCCGAGTCAGTAACCATCTGCAGCTGTGGCCCGGAGAACAGCGTCGGGCCAAAGTCGTCCGCGCTGGTCAACTACCTGAAAATGTGGGGCGTAAAATCCAGGCGCGTGTCGACCCGCGGTCATGATGTTAAAGATGAGCTACGGGAGACCTACAAGGAGAGCGGCTCGGATCTTGTTGTCATGGGCGCCTATTCACGCAACCGGCTGCGCGAAGTTGTATTCGGCGGCATGACCGAACACATGCTGTTTCACAGCAATATGCCGGTCTTTATGCAGTATGGCTGACAGAAGGGTCGGGTCTGCCGGCCTGCTCAGTATGACTGCAGCCAGGTTCCGGATTCGGCACGCACCGGCGTGCCACGGGCGCCACGGAAAATCACCGGGATCGATTCAAGACTGAAGCCGACATTGCGGTCGACCGCAAAGTGCAGGTGTGGGCCGGTGCTGAAGCCCGTGTTGCCGGAACTGGCAATAAACTCGCCACGCTCGACCTGGTCACCGGGACGCACCCGTACCGAGTCCAGCGCCAGGTGCGCATAAGTAGCCATGGTTCCGTCGTCGTGCACAATGCGAACCATGTTTGCCTTCGGCGCGTTTGCAGCTTCAGCGCCGCCGCTGAAAGAACGAAAAGCGATAGCAACAACCGTACCCGCGCGTGCCGCATGCACCGCGGTGCCCTCCGGCATGGCAAAGTCTATCGCGTAGCGGCTGTACGGTTCGGTATGGGTAATTGCGGTGGGGTAGGCCTGGCTGACCAGGAAGCGCTGCCCCACGGCGTACGGCACGCCATAAAGATACCCGGACTTGTGTTTGACGTCGGGCTCGCCAAGCATGTACTTGTACTCGTAGCGGAAAGCCAGCGGGTCGCCGAGTCGCGCAGCGACCACATCCAGCACAGGCGTCTTTTGTGCCGGCGGCAACACCACTCGTTGCGGGACGCCGCTGAGGCCGCCGCCGACATTGCGTGTATCGATCAGCTTGATCTCAAATTCCACCGGGCCGTGAAACTCGTTCTCGGCGAATATTGTTGCGCCACGTTTGTTCGTTTCGCGGCTTATTACGACCTGCGGGTCGAGATTGATGCGCTCTATGACGCTCACCTGTGCCTGGCGGCCGTCTGGCGGCGGTTTGTCACTGTAATGCCAGCGACCGTCATCGCCGCGGTATCGATACACCGATTGCGCCGCGGCACTCGCCGTGAGCGCCAGCGCAAGAAGCAGCAATGTCAGGCGGAAAATCACCATCACAGCTATACGCCGTCAGCGCCGCTGATGCCAGTGTGCGAGTCGCAAAATGGCGTCGTCATGATCAAATCCGGGTGGACCGACATGGTGCCGGCTACTATCGTGCAAGCACGAGGAGATTACCGATGACAGATTTTCAGATCCTTGCGTTGCCACGCGAACTGTTTGAAGCAGAATTTGCCAGCGCCGCCGCTACCTGGCTTGACGTTGATGCCGATCCCGGTTATCCCTGTCGCGTGTCGCTACAGGACGCCCGGGTGGGTGAACGGGTGCTGGCGCTGAGCTACCTGCACCATGATGTCGATTCACCTTACCGTGCAACCGGACCGATCTTTGTACGCGAGCAAGCGTTGACACGTGTAACCGACAAAAACGAAATACCGCGGATGCTGGAACACCGGCAGCTTTCGCTACGCGGCTACGACGCGAATGCAATGATGATTGCCGCAACGGTAACCCACGGCTCAGAATTACGCTCAGCGATACAGGAGATGTTCGCAGATTCGGCCGTCGACTACCTGCATGTCCACAATGCCGGTCCGGGCTGTTTTAATTGTGCTGTAAAAAGGGCCTGACCGGCGCCTCAGTCAGCCGCACGGCGTGTCCGGTCATACCAGCCGACAGGCCGAGGCTGACAAGACCAGCAACGTTCCACCAGATACCTTCGCCGTCCGTCAGGTGCGTCTACATCGCACCGAAGATGATCACGATCTGACCACCTGCCGCTTTCGGCGCCAGCCGTGGGATCAACAAATAATTGTGAGCACCCGGGTACCGATCTTTGCAAGCTGGTGCAGGATGATTTCCGGTCAGGGTCGGGTCATAAAAGCATAGAGCCACAGTGCCGGGCCGGTCAGCAGCGTCAGCCAGCCGAACCAGGCCGGACCGACGGCCAGTCCAAGCAGCAGCGCGCCGCCGCCGACCAAAGAACCGCCGGCGATATGCAGATTGCGTTGCCGGCCTGCTTCACCGATTTCACGGCGGATGTCATCCAGTCCTGGTGTCTCCACCTGCACCTTCAGCCGTCCTTCCGCTGCCTGTTGCAGGGTATTTACCGCCCATACCGGTACCTGCTGCAGCGATTCGCCGAGTTCCGGCCAGTGTTCCCGCAGCCGGTTGAAAACTTCCCGGCCACTGGCCTGGCCGGCCATCCAGTTTTCCAGGAACGGCTTCGCGGTCTCCCACAGATCGAGTTCGGGATACAGCTGGCGGCCGAGGCCTTCGATATTCAGCAGCGTCTTTTGCAGCAGCACCAGCTGTGGCTGCACCGGCATGTCGAAGCGTCGTGCTACCTGGAACAGCCGCACCAGGAAGTGACCGAAAGAAATCTCCGCCAGCGGCTTGTTGAATATAGGTTCGCTGACGGTGCGAATGGCCGCTTCAAACTCGTCAACGCGTGTCGTTTCCGGCACCCAGCCCGACTCGATGTGCAGGGCGGCGACACGGTGGTAGTCACGCTTGAAAAACGCCAGCAGGTTGCCGGCAAGGTAGTGCTGGTCGCGCGGCGTCAGCGTTCCGACAATTCCGAAATCAACAGAGATGTAGCGTGGATCGGCGGGATTGGAAACGTCGACAAAAATATTGCCGGGGTGCATATCGGCATGGAAAAAGTTATGTACGAACACCTGGGTGAAAAAAATCTCGACGCCACGTTCTGCCAGCAGTGAAAAGTCGACGTTGTTGGCACGCAGCTGCTCGATATCACTGACCGGAACACCGCTGATCCGCTCCATCACCATTACATCTTTGCGGCAATAGTCCCAGTGGACCTCCGGTACGTACAGCACCTTGCCATCCGGAAAGTTGCGTCTTAGCTGCGCCGCATTTGCAGCTTCACGCAGCAGGTCCAGCTCGTCGTTTATTGTCTTGTCGTACTCATCGACAACCTCGGCCGGGCGTAAACGGCGGCTGGCGCTCCAGTATTTCTCCGCCAGGCGAGCAATGACATGCAGTACTTCCAGGTCCCGCTCGATGGTCTTGTGCACCTGCGGCCGCAGCACCTTCACTACGACATCGCGACCGTCGTGCAAGGTTGCCGAGTGCACCTGCGCTATCGACGCCGACGCCAGCGGTTGCTCGTCGAAATGAGAAAACACCTTGCTGGTGGAGTCGCCATAGGCGGCTTCGACGATGCGGCGTGCTTCGCTGCCGTCAAAGGGCGGCACCCGGTCCTGCAGCCGGGCCAGTTCATGTGCGATATCGGACGGCAGAATGTCCGGCCGCGTTGACAAAGCCTGGCCAAATTTGACGAAGATGGGACCCAGGTCTTCCAGCGCCATCCGGATGCGCTCACCGAGCGGTCGCGAAGTTCTCTTTGCCCAGCTCCATGTGCTGGGTGACAGGTAACCGAGGTAACGCAACGGGCCGAGCATGTGGGTGGCCAGCGCAATTTCCTCGAGATCGTGCTTGACCAGCACGCGGTAGATGCCGAGAAGCCGCAGCAGGTGTCGTGGCCGTACGATCACGGCGTGCGCCTGGTCAGCTCGTCAATCCGCCTTGCCAGTTTGTCGACTTTCTCGGCTACCGCCGCGACCTGCTGGCTGAAGTCATCGAGCTCGCCCGGCGCCGGCACTTCCCGACGCTCCTCCTGGATAAACTCCGCCGTGTTGCGGCCCATTGAATCGGTCGCCCGCTCGCCAAATGCCATGATGTTACGCACGAAGCTGCCAACCTGGTGCGCTGCGACGTCGCCAATGATTGTCGACAGTTCTTCTTCCCAGTCAGGTCGTGCGTGTTGCAGCAGCTGCTGGAAATGTTGCGCGATCACCGGGTCGCCGGTCATTGCCATGCGACCGCTGCCGGCACCGCCGCGCGTCATTTCAACCAGCCCGAGCGGCGTGGTCTCCAGAAATACGTCGGGATCGGCAGCGTAATTGCGATGCAATTCGAACTCGCCTTCACGGATAGTCAGGAACAGGGTCAGTGCGGTGTTGCGCAGACTCAACGCCAGCGTGCGTCCCTCAAGCGATCGCGCTGCTTCACGCGCCGGTGTCGAGCGATGCAGCTGCCGGTTTAGCAGTACACGCAGCGGCTCGAGCAGCGGGTCGTTACCGCTCACAGGCGATAACCGCTGTGCACGGCGACGATACCGCCGGTGAGATTGTGATAGCTGCAGCGCTCGAAGCCGGCTTGTTCCAGCATGGCCAGCAAAGACTCCTGGTCAGGGTGCATACGTATCGATTCGGCGAGGTACCGGTAGCTTTCGGCGTCCCCGGCAACCAACCGGCCCATGGCCGGCAGCACACGGAATGAATAAGCATCATAGACTGATTTCAAAACCGGAACCGCAGGATGTGAAAACTCGAGGATCATCACGCGGCCGCCGATACCCAGGACGCGGTACATTTCTTCCAGCGCGCGTTGCTTGTCGGTGACATTGCGCAGCCCGAACGCAATGGTGATGCAGTGAAACTCACCGTCGCGAAACGGCAGGTGCTCGGCATTGACCTGCAGGTAGCTGACGTTTCCCGCTACGCCGCTGTCAAGCAGGCGCTTGCGCCCTTCGATGAGCATCGAGTTGTTGATATCGGCGATAACCACACGACCGCTGTCACCGACACGCGGCATCATCAGCCGCGCGATGTCGCCAGTACCGCCGGCCAGGTCGAGCACGGACTGCCCGGCGCGCACGCCCGACTGCTCCACAAAGAAGCGTTTCCAAAGCCGGTGGATACCCAAGGACATCACGTCGTTCATCACGTCATAGCGGCTGGCGACCGAATCGAACACGCCGCCGACCCGCCGGGTCTTCTCATCCGGATTGACTTTCTCGAAACCGAAATCGACTTTATCGTTCATTCGGTTTTGTTGGCCCGCTGTACGCCAGCCTGCTGCAGCCGGTCCAGGTAGTCCTGCCACTTGTGATTCTGCTTTGCACCAAGGTCGTACAGCACATCCCACGAGTACAACCCGGTGTTGTGGCCATCGTCGAACACCAGGCGCACCGCGTAATTACCAACCGGCTCGACCTCGTCGATTTGTACATCTTCCTTGCCAACCTGCAGCACTTCCTGTCCCGGTCCGTGCCCTTTTACTTCAGCCGAGGGCGAATATACCCGCAGGTATTCGAAGGGCAGCTGGTAACGCTCGCCATTGACGAAGGAAACTTCCAGTATTCGTGCCTTGCGGCGCAGCCTGATTTCACTTGGTCGGTGGCGCATTACAGTATGTAGCGGGTCAGGTCTTCGTTTTGCACCAGCTGGCCCAGGTGCTCATTCACATAGTCACTGTCAATTGTGACCTGGTGGCCATCGCGATCGGCAGCTTCGAACGAGATGCTCTCCAGCAGTCGCTCCAGCACGGTGTGCAGGCGCCGGGCGCCGATGTTTTCGGTACGTTCATTAACATGAAACGCGACCTCGGCAATACGGCGCACACCACTGTCGGCAAACTCGAGCGTGAAACCCTCGGTTTGCAGCAGCGAGGTGTATTGCTCGGTAAGCGAGGCGTCCGGTTCGGTCAGGATGCGCACGAAATCTTCAGTGGTCAGCGCATCAAGTTCGACACGGATGGGAAAACGACCCTGCAGCTCCGGTATCAGGTCCGAGGGCTTGGTCAGGTGAAAAGCACCGGAAGCGATAAACAAAATGTGATCCGTGTGCACCATGCCGTACTTGGTTTGCACGGCGCAGCCTTCGACCAGCGGCAGCAGGTCACGCTGCACGCCCTCGCGCGATACGTCTGCGCTACCGCCGGCATCGCCACGCCGGGTGACCTTGTCGAGTTCGTCCAGAAATACAATGCCGTGCTGTTCTACCGCTTCGATTGCGCGCAACTTGATGTCTTCGTCATTGACCATCTTGCCGGCTTCTTCATCGACCAGCAGTTTGAGCGCGTCCCTGACACGCAGCTTGCGCGAATGACTGCGCCCGCCACCGATATTCTGGAACATGTTCTGCAGCTGGCTGGTCATTTCTTCCATGCCAGGCGGCGCCATGATCTCCACGCCGACCGGAACAGCCTGAACCTGGATCTCGATTTCGCGGTCATCGAGCTTGCCCTCGCGCAGCATCTTGCGAAACTTCTGGCGAGTCTCGCCGCTGTCGGCCGGCGCATCATTGGTAAGACCCGCGGCTTTGGGCTGCGGCAACAGTGCGTCGAGCACGCGATCCTCGGCCGAGTCTTCGGCGCGATGGCGCACCTTGTCCATTTCGAGCTCGCGTGACATTTTCACCGAGATGTCAGCCAGGTCGCGAACGATCGAGTCCACCTCACGTCCGACGTAGCCCACTTCGGTAAACTTGGTTGCCTCCACCTTGATGAACGGTGCTTTCGCGAGCCGCGCCAGGCGGCGCGAAATTTCCGTTTTACCAACGCCGGTCGGGCCAATCATCAGTATGTTTTTTGGCGTGATCTCGCTGCGCAGCGGTTCGCTGATCTGCACGCGGCGCCAGCGATTGCGCAGCGCGATGGCAACCGCACGCTTGGCGTCATCCTGGCCGATGATGTGCTTGTCCAGCTCCTGGACAATTTCCCTGGGTGTCATTTCGGTCATTGCTTAATTCTTGCTCAGCGTTTCGATTACGAGGCTATGGTTGGTATAGACACAGATATCTGCCGCGATACCCAGCGCCCGTTCCACTATGGATCTGGCATCAAGTTCGGTGTTTTCAAGCAGGGCGCGGGCTGCCGCGCGGGCGTAGGCGCCGCCGGAGCCCACCGCCATCAGGTCGTCTTCCGGCTCGATGACATCGCCGTTGCCAGAAATAATAAAGGAGTGCTCGGTATCGGCCACACACAATAAAGCCTCGAGCCGCCGCAGCATGCGGTCGGTACGCCAGTCCTTGGCCAGCTCGATCGCCGCCCGGGTCAGGTTACCGTACTGCTCCAGCTTTCCCTCAAAGCGCTCAAACAGCGTGAATGCATCGGCCGTACCACCGGCAAAACCAGCCAGTACCTTGTCGTTATACAGCCGGCGCACCTTGCGCGCGTTGCCCTTCACTACGGTCTCGCCCATCGTGACCTGGCCATCGCCACCCACCGCGACCACGCCATCGCGGCGCACCGAAATTATTGTTGTACCTTCGAACTGCTTCATCGGGCCCAAACCCTGTGTAAACCGGGCCGACCATTCTACGCCACAGCGGCATGCTGTCACGCCGTGTTTGGCCGGCAACCCCGTGGATTTCGCCGCTATCCGGCCGGGACTACCGGCCATTTCGGCGAAGGGGGGCCGATCAGGCCGGCTGCAAGTTGGGTATCTCTGGCATCGAACGCCAGTCTTAGTTGTTGATTGGTCTGCCCAGGGCGGGGCTGCCCCGCCCTTTTTCGCTGCGCCGAAGCAGACCGATACTGGCAAGCGCTGACGTCAGCAACCAGACTGTTGCGGGGAGCGGGATTACGGTGCCGCTGAGCACGAAGGCGCGGTTGTCCTGGATGACGCTGATCTGTCCCGTGCCAAGGTTTTGGGTCAACGATGAATTTCCACCGCCATTCTCCTGCCCCGGCATCCACTCGAACCAGGGATTACCGGTAGGCGAGTACGCCAGCATGGACAGCCAATAACCGAGGCGGTCTACCGGGCAGCCACGCTGGGCATTCCGGCACGCAGGCTGTCGGCTTAAGTTACGGGCTAATCTTTTTGTGACGCTGCTTTCGCGTTGAATCCAGTCAACATTTTTCCGGCCAGCCGGCAAGACGTCGCAACCAGCTAAACCTTCGGCCTAGGCTTTTATCTGGCCGCCTGACTAATGGCTGGCGGCGTGGCCGTGAACCATCCTCTGACCATGAACGGGAAGACTTTCACGGCACCAACCAGAAGCACCGGCCGACGATCAAACGTTGTCAAGCTTGATGCGGTTATTGCCGGCAGCAAAAGCGCGAATTGCGCTGTTAATGATGAGAACGGCGGGAAAGGTGGCCTGACAGCGACAGTTCAGGTTCTCCTCGCAGAACTCAAGCGGCGACGGGTATTTCGCGCGGCAGGCTCGTACGTGGTTGCAGCCTGGCTGAGCGCCCAGGTGATCGACCTGCTGAGTGATGGCTTTGGTGCGCCCGAATGGCTCCTGCAGTCATTCCTTGTTGTCGCAATCCTGGGATTCCCCACCTATCTCATGCTGGCGTGGGTTTACGACCTGACGGTCAGCGGGTCTGCCGTGAGCGGCGCCCCGCATAGGGTGCGTACGCGACGTGCCCGGCTCGATATCGCGGTCATTGTGACACTGGCATTCGTTACCGGTTTCCTGCTGCTGATGCAGTGGCAATTCAGCGCGCCGGCCATTGTGACTCCGCAGCAGCTGATGCCCCTGTCATGAGGTTAGTCCAGCAACAGCCAGGGAGAAGTCAGAATGAATACGAAATACAGCTTCAGCACACCAGCACTGATCGGAATGCTCATCTGCCTGCCAGTAGCGGATGCCGGGACATACCATGTTGTAGTCAGCTCGGACGGGATCCCCGCGTTCGATGACTGCATTACCCTGGCCAAAGGCGGGCGTCTTTATCTGGAGCGTGATCCTGTGGAGCTGTCATGGATGAGCGGATCTGAAGAACTCATGGCAACCACGGTGGGCAGTGATCGTACCGATACGACAGTTCGGCTTGCGCTTCACCTGGCGTTGCAGGATGACGGCGTAATATCCGGCAACGCAGTCAACGGTTACGGTCTGCGTTTCTATTTCAGCGGCACCGCCAGCGATAAATGCAGTGTCGACGATGCAGCTGAGGTAGCTGGTGGCAGCGCGTATGGATCGCGACCGGTCCGGGCCGCTGTAAGACTGGACACCGCGAAGCCTGGCGCAGCCGGAATCAACGTATTCCTGCCAGGCGACTGCTTTGGATTTGATTGTGGCCCGCCGCCGCAACCAAAAATTGCGGCAGGCAATACGGTAACAGGCGACAGCGGTGCGGAAGTCTATCTGCCGGGCGACTGCTTTGGATTTGATTGTGGCCCGCCGCCGCAACCAAAAATTGCGGCAGGCAATACGGTAACAGGCGACAGCGGTGCCGAAGTCTATCTGCCGGGCGACTGTTTTGGTTTTGACTGTGGGCTGCCACCGCAGCCGCGCATCGCCGACTGGTACCAGGTCAGTCAGATATCAGACCTGACAATGATCCCCTCGTTTTGTGACTATAACCCGTGCGGCGTGCTCCCTGAGCCGCGTAAGGGCGACCGGCCACGGATCGCCGGTCAGGCGTATCGGGTGATCCTGCAGTCTGAACAAGTCGGCACGGATATGCTGGAAGACTGCTGGCAATTCAATGAAGACAACACCCTCACAAGCTCCTCCGGCCTCGCGTTCGTGTGGGCCAACGAGAGCATAGCTGCGGGCACAACAATCGCCACCGATCCCACCGCCTTCCAGGCTGTTGGCCGCAGCGGATCGCGCCACGGAATGGCGCTTGGTGGCCGTTTATCCGGTCCCGGGCAACTGGAGATCAAAGTGATCCAGTCCGTCCGCGGATGGACCGGGCTGTACCAGGGATATGGATTCCCGGTGCGTGGCTGCTGACATACCGTACGCAGGGATGCGATGCTGGCCGTGGCAACTTTGCCACGGCCGCTTTTTGTCAGCGTGATCTCTTCTTGCGACGCGCCCGGGGATGGGCCTTGTCGTAGGTGTTGGCCAGGTGCTGGAAGTCTAGATGGGTGTAAACCTGGGTGGTGCTGATATTGGCGTGACCCAGCAGTTCCTGTACCCCGCGCAGGTCACCGCTGGATTCGAGCACGTGCGTTGCGAATGAATGCCGGAACAGGTGTGGGTAGACATTGACGTCGACGCCCTGGCGTTTCGCCCAGTAGGCCACGCGGCTTTGCACCGAGCGCGGGCTCATGCGCGTGCCCCGTTTACTGACAAAAACGGCCGTCTCCTCGTCCCTGGCAAGCTGCACACGCAACAGCAGCCAGGCACGTAGCGCCTCGAGCGCGGTACGGCCAACCGGCAACACCCGGGTCTTGTCGCCCTTGCCGGTGACCCGCACGGTGCGATCGTCCAGGTCAACAGCGGCCAGATCGAGACCAATCAGCTCGGCCAGCCGCAATCCACAGGAGTACAGCATTTCCATGATGGCGCGGTCGCGCACCGCCAGAGGCTCGTCGCCACCAAAATCGAGCAGCGCGGCCATGCTGTCGGCGTCCATCGTTTTTGGCAGCCGTTTTTTTGCCTGCGGCGCCGAGACATCGGTGGCCGGGTTGTTGCGAATCTCGCCTTCACGCAGCAGATAGTCGTAAAAGGTGCGGATTGCCGAAAGGCGCCGCTGGATACTGCGCGGTGACAACCCGTTGCGGTGCTCGGCGGCTGCAAAGCGACGCACGTGCAGGGCGTCGACATCGGCCCATGCGCTGACTCCCTCGCGTTCGCAATAACGCGCCAGCGCCAGGATATCGCGCCGGTAGTTGCTGACAGTGTGAGCCGACAGCCTGCGTTCGTTTGTGAGGTGACCGGTGAACTGCTCGAGCCAGCGGTCCTGTGCGGCGTCCATCAGTCGACGCTGGTGAGCCCCTGTTCGACCAGTTCGCCGAGACGCGACAGGAAGTCGGTACTCATGCCCGGGTGGAAGCGCGAAGCTTCACGGCTGCCAATGGCCAGAAAGCCTGTTGCTGCTTCCTTGCCCAGCGGTATCAGCGCAGCCGATTCGATGTCGTTACCTTCCTTGCCAAACAGGAAGTCGCGCTTTACGCCGGCAACCTGGCCGCATCGCGGCCGGCCCGCATTGAGAAATGTCTGGAACAGTTCGAGGCCCGATTCCTTGCGGGTGAGCCGGCGCACAAACTCAGCGTCAAACAGATCGTCGGCAGGTTCGTCGGCAAACAAGACCAGCACCGAGCGATCGCAGCCCAGTTCGGAGTGCAGCACCGAGCGGATCATCTCCAGCATTTCGACCCGGTTTCCCGTGCCGATCATGCGCAACGCCAGCTGGTGAATTTTTTTAGCCAGAACATCGTTCGCGCGTGCCAGCCCGACCAGCTCGCGCAGCTTCTGGTCCAGCTTGCGATTACGTTCACGCAGGATGGCAACCTGGCGCTCGATCAGCGAGACGGTATTGTCGCCCGGCTCGTGCGGCAGCCGCAGGTGCGCGAGCAAACCGGGGTGGCGCTCGAAAAAGTCAGGGTGCGATCGCAGGAAGCGGCCGACCTGGTCTTCGTCTGCCTGCTGGAACTGGACATCGGTCTTGCGTTTTCGCTCGGTACTCATAGCTCGATCTGCCCTTCAAAAACCCGCTGTGCCGGACCGCGCAACCAGACTGATTCCCCCGGCCCCGCACACTTTACCATTAGTTGACCCCCTGGCAGGTCAATGCTCACCCAGCCGGGCTGCAGGCCGTGCTGCATACCGGCCACCGCTGCAGCGCAGGCACCGGTACCACAGGCCTGTGTTTCACCGACGCCACGCTCCCAGACACGCAATCGGAGCTGGTTGTTACCCGTCACCTGCGCGAACTCCACATTTACGCCGTCGGTAAAAAACGCCTGCAATGCCGGTCCGAGCGTTGCCACCGGGGCATCGGCGACGGCGTCGACAAAAATTACGGCGTGCGGGTTGCCCATGGATATCAGACTCGGTTCAAGCGTCTGGCCGCCCACTGTGAGCGGCAGGGGCTCAGTGCAAGCAACCGGGTCGCTGCCGTGAACGGGTCGGCCCATGTCGACGGTAACGCTGCCGTCGGATTCCACGATCGCGCCGACTATTCCGGCGGCGCCGTCCAGCCGCCAGCGCGACTTGCCCGGGTGCTTTTGCGACAGGAACAGCGCCACGCAGCGCAGCCCGTTGCCGCACTGGACGGCTTCCCTGCCGTCGGCGTTAAAAATTCGCAGCAAGGCATCGGCAGATTCATCACGCGGCGCACTGAGTACCAGCAGCTGGTCGCAACCGATACCGGTATAGCGGTCTGCCAGCCGGCTGCGACCGTCAGCGCCGAGGCTATCGATATCAAAAGTATCGTCCTGTTCGCCGGCATCGATCACAATGAAATCGTTGCCCGCGCCGTGCATCTTGGTGAACCGGAGAATCATTGCACTTAGGATAACTGAATCGTATGGTGAATCGCCCCGGGCAGGCTGCAGCAACCATGAAATACCGCGACCTCAGAGACTTCATTGACCAGCTGGAGGCGCGCGGGCAGCTGCGCCGCATCGGTACCGAAATCGACCCGTACCTGGAGATGACCGAAATCAGCGACCGGGTGCTGCGTCGCGGTGGCCCGGCCCTGCTGTTCGAAAACCCGCGTGGTACGCAGATACCGGTGCTGGCCAACCTGTTTGGCACGCCGGAGCGGGTCGCGCTGGGCATGGGGCGCGAGACGGTAGCCGAGTTACGCGAAGTCGGCGAATTGCTGGCCTTTTTAAAAGAGCCCGACCCGCCCGGTGGCGTAAAAGATGCGTGGAAGCAGCTGCCGATCTATCGCAAGGTGCTGGATATGGCGCCGCGTACGCGACGCGACGCCGCCTGTCAGCAGCAGGTCATCGAGGGCGGTGATGTTGACCTTGCGATGCTGCCGGTGCAGACCTGCTGGCCTGGCGATGCAGCCCCGCTGATTACCTGGGGACTGACCGTCACCCGTGGGCCGCGCCGCAAGCGGCTCAACCTGGGTATTTACCGGCAGCAGGTAATCGGCCGTAACAAGGTGATCATGCGCTGGCTGTCACACCGTGGCGGGGCGCTGGATTTTCGCGACTTCCAACAGGCCCGGCCCGGCGAACCGTTCCCGGTGTCCGTGGCGCTTGGCGCCGACCCGGCGACAATCCTGGCCGCGGTCACGCCAGTGCCGGACCGCTTGTCTGAATATGCCTTCGCCGGCCTGCTGCGAGGTGCGCGCACCGAAGTGGTCAATTCGATTGGCAACGAGCTGCCCGTACCGGCCAGCGCCGAAATCGTGCTCGAGGGTTTCATTTATCCCGATGAAATGGCCGAGGAAGGCCCGTTCGGCGATCACACCGGCTATTACAATGAGACCGAATCGTTTCCGGTGTTTACCGTAGAGCGCATTACTTCACGTAAAAAGCCGATCTATCACAGCACCTATACCGGCCGGCCGCCCGACGAGCCCGCGGTACTCGGTGCCGCACTCAACGAGGTGTTTGTGCCCCTGCTGCGCAAGCAGTATCCGGAAATAGTTGATTTTTACCTGCCACCGGAGGGCTGCTCTTATCGTCTGGCCGTGGTCAGCATCCGCAAGGAATATGCCGGCCATGCCGCGCGCGTCATGATGGGTGTGTGGTCTTTTCTGCGCCAGTTCATGTATACAAAGTTTGTCATCGTCACCGATGACGACGTCGATGTGCGCAACTGGCACGATGTTGTCTGGGCACTTACCACCCGTGTTGACCCCCGTCGTGACGCCGTCATCATCGACAACACGCCGATAGATTATCTCGATTTCGCATCGCCGCGCCCTGGCCTGGGTTCGAAAATCGGCTTTGACGCTACAAATAAGTGGCCGGGCGAGACCGCGCGCGAGTGGGGTCGTCCGATTGTCATGAGCAATGAAGTCAAAACACGCATCGACACCCTGTGGGACCAGCTCGGTCTTGACTGAGTGCTTGTTGCGCCGCAGCAAGACAGCAAGCAGACCTGATGTAGATAATCTTTCCGGTAACCGGCGGCGGTGGCAAAGAAGAAAGGGGTAGCGCATGCGCCACATCATGGTAATGAACCCCAAAGGGGGGTGCGGCAAGAGCACGATCGCAACGAATATCGCGGCGTATTTCGCCGATGGCGGCAAGAAAGTCGCGCTTGCCGATTACGACCCTCAGGGCAGCAGTCTTGACTGGCTTGAGCTGCGGCCGGAAGACCGCCCCCACATCGCCGGTCTCGATGGTTACCGGGATGGTTTACGGCGCGTTCCGCGTAACGCCGATATCGTGGTCATGGACGCACCTGCCCGCTCGCATGGCCCGGAACTGACAAACCTGGTGCGGCATGCCGGCACGATCGTGATACCGGTTATGCCCTCGCCTATCGACATGCATGCAGTGTCGCGCTTTGTCGACGAAATAAAGCAGGTCGGCAAGGTAGAGCGACACCAGGTCAGGATTGCCCTCGTTGCTAACCGGGTAAAGGAAAACACCATGATCTTCGAGGAGCTCGACGAGTTTCTCGAGAGCCAGCGTGTTCCCTATGTCGCGGTGTTACGCGAGGCACAGAACTACATTCGTGCCTACACCCGCGGGTTGGGTATCTTCGAGTTGCCGGAATATCTTGCCTGGCCTGACGTCGAAACCTGGGAGCCGCTGATCGAGTGGCTGGAAAGTCGCCGCAGCCGGCCCCGGAATACCAGCTACTACTAGCCGGAGTATGCAGGCGGACCGGAACCGTTTGCTGCCGGGCTTTTCTTGCGTTGCTGCCGCTTCGCTTTAAAGCCGATTCTCAGGAGTGGCTATACCGGTCGGCGTGACGCCGGTCGTAGCGGATACCCTCGCCAACGGTGGCCTGGATAATGAACCGGGGGCGACGCTTCGTTTCAAGATAAATCTTGCCGACATACTCACCCACGACCCCGATCCCGAGCAGCTGGATGCCGCCAAGCAGATAAATTGGCAACACCGATGAAGCCCAGCCCGGCACGGCAGCATCGTTGGTCAGCCGGGTCCATAACACCCAGCCCGAAAGCAACAGGGTGCCGAAACTCACAACGATGCCGAGCAACGCAATCATGCGCAACGGTAAAGCCGAGAAAGAGGTTACGCCGTGTACCGCCAACGACAACATCCGCCGCATCGTATATTTGGACCTGCCGGCATCGCGGGTTTTACGCCGGTATTGAATTTGCGTTGACGGAAAACCAATTGTCGGTATTACGCCGCGCAGAAACAGGTTGACCTCGCGATACTCACGCAATGTATTGAGCGCACGGCGACTCAGCAGGCGGAAATCGGCATGGTTATGAACGACCTCGATTCCCATTAGTTTCAGCAAACGATAGTACGCCACCGCACTGACACGCTTGGCAAAGGAGTCGGAATCGCGTTCGGAGCGCACGCCATAGACGACGTCATTTCCCTCACGGTATGCAGCGACCATGCGACCAATCACATCAAGGTCGTCCTGCAGGTCGGCATCGATACTGATCACGATATCGGCATCAACGCTCAGCAAACCGGCAAGCAGTGCCCGCTGATGTCCATGATTGCGCGAAAGACGCACACCGCAGATACGCTTGTCGCGTGCTGCGGCAGTGCTGACAAGCTCCCAGGTGCGGTCACGACTGCCATCATCGACGAAGTAAAGCTTGCCTGAAATCTCGTTGTCGTCGCTTTGAATCTGTTCCAGTACTGCCAGCAGCTGCTCCATGGTCGATGGCAGGACTGCCTCCTCATTGAAGCACGGCACGACAATTGCCAGCGACAGCATCAGGCAGCCCCCGGTCGGGTAACAACAAGATACAAGCCAGCGAGTACAAGGAACACGCCAAGCACCGTCGACCAGGCCAGTGTTTCACCAAGCAACAGCATGCCGGCAGCATAAACAAATACGAAGGTCAGCGCCGTGAAGGCGTAAACGTCGGTAAGACGTTCGCTCGAAAGCACGAAGATCCACAGTACTGCGCCGACGGCATAAAGAACCAGGCCAAACGCTATGGGGAAGTTCAGGAAGTCTGCAAGCCGCTCTTGTTCATGTGCGCCGAGCTTGAACAACACCTGGCCGGCCGCCGCTGACAGCGAGGCAAGCAGCAAGAGCATGACAGTGGCTTTACTCACGATTCAGTACCCCGGCGTCGTGCCCGGACTACGGCGCGCTCCTTGAGCCTGGCAACACCCGTTGCCACCGGTACCGGCAGGATCCGGACAAGTTGTTTACGAATGCGGTAACCGAGCGGCGAGATATCGTCGAGACTTTCATCGTTGCCAAGCAGACAGTCGCGCCAATGCGTTGGCAGACTATCCAGCTGGTCCCCGGCAGCATACAAAACGGTGTTGTAACGATACCAGGGCTCTACAGCGGTGTTGTCTGCAACAAGCGGGCGCACGCAGTCAAGCGCCCGGAAACCATGCACCTCGAACAGCGCTTTCCAGTAATCGTAGGGCTGCTCGTTGATGTGCTGATCGCCTCCCTGGCCGGGTGGCGCGGCTGAGAACAGCACAAGTGAACCATGGCGCACCAGTGAGGCAACAAAGTCGGCGGCATTGGCGGCCGGCAGATGTTCGGCGACCTCCAGCGATTGAACGAGATCAAAACGCCGACTGAGGTCGAAGGCTTTGCTGAGATCGTGCGGCTGAAATCGCGATGCTTCAATTAACAGCTGTGCCCGATCGACATACTCACCATCGAGACCAGCGATATCCTGCACGCCAAGCTCGCGCCAGATTGACAACCAGGCGCCCAGGCCGCAGCCGACGTCGAGTACGCTGTGAATGCCCAGTTCATGCTGCAATTTTGGCAGTAGCACGCGCGCTGAAGAGATTGCACCGGAATTGACGTAGTCGAAGAACTGCTTGTCGTAGTTCGTCATCGCGCCGGTTCTTTTATGCCAATACCGTGTGCCGTATTCCGCCGAGCGACAATGTAGCAGCTTAAATCCGTGACAGGAAGATACCCGGTTGGTTTTCCTGGAACATTCGGTGTGTAATGCGAACGCGAGACAGAACCATACGGAAACTGATAATGGACTTGTTCAATCCGGCTTCCGGCGCCGAGGAATTGTCCGGCCGGTGAAGGTGCTGGCAGACACACGACTTTTCTATGCTGCAGTGGTGCTCAGCATTTTGCCGCTTTGGCTGGTTACTTACCTGCCAATGGTGGATCTGCCGCAACATGCCGCCCAGGTAGCGGCCTGGCGGGAGTTGCTGGCCGGTAACGACCTGTACCGGCGTGAGTTCGAAACGAACTGGTTTACCCCGTACCTCCTTGGCTATGTGCTGTATTTCGCCTTCAGCAGCGTGCTGTCCTACACCATGGCGGCAAAGCTGGTGGTCACGATCTCTGTTGCAGCCGTGCCGGTGCTGACCGACGCCTTGTTGGCAGAAACCGGCGGTGAACGGCGTCTGCGCTGGTTAGCCATACCCGGGGCGCTGGGTTTTGCCTTCTACTTCGGCTTGCTGTCCTTTCTTTGTGCCGTGCCGCTGGGTCTGTTCCTGTTGTTGCTGACAATTCGCTACGAGCGCAGCCCCACATTCGGGCGTGGCCTCTCGCTTGCGGCGGTGTCGGTAGCGCTGTTTTTTTCCCATCTGCTGGTGCTTGGAATCATGACGCTGGCGAGCGCTGCCTACGTCATAGCGGCACGGTTCGATCAGCCACGCACCTGGTGGCGGCAACTGGCGCCACTGGCAGCTGCTGCTCCGCTGATCCTGGTGTGGGGCTTTGTCACCTATGGCGGCGAGCATGTTGTGCGCGACACCGCAGTCAGGTATTCGGGCACCGGTGAGCAATTACAGCTGTTATTCGGACACGCGACCGGCATCGACTTGTTCCAGTCCTGGCCGGTCAACCTCATTGGCTTTCTGATGTTTGTTGCGCCAGCCTTGCTGGGCTGCCGCCTGACGACAGACTACTCCCGCTATTTGCCGTTTGCCTGTGCCGCGATAATCTATTTCAGGTTTCCGGCCCTGGCCTTCGGCACGGCTTTTCTCTACCACCGCTTCAGCATTTTCCTGCTGCCATTGTGGCTGCTTGCCTGGAATGCTCCAGCGGAGCAATCGACGCCACGCGCGTCATACAGACTGGCAGCCATCACAGTGGTTTCTGTCATCGTTTCGATCAGCATTTTCAATGCATGGCGCTTCAGAGGGCTGCAAAGCCAGTCGCACGACTTCACCGCTATCGTTCAGCAAATACCCGAAGGCAAGCGCGTACTGTCTGTAGTGCGCAAGCGATACGTAGAAAATTTTCAGTACCCGGTGTTATTGCACCATGCTACCTGGTACCAGCCGTTGCGTGGCGGCATCGTTGATTTCAACTTCGCTTACTTCTATCCGCAGCTGGTGCGTTATCGCCCGGGTCGGCAGGTACCGGTCGATGAGCGGTTTGTCTCACTACCCTACTCGCGCAGCTTCGAGCAGATAAACGGTGCAGCCTACGACTACTTTATTTTTCTGGCTGACGAGGATGAAGGATACCGGCTGTTTGGCGAGCATGGTGCCGGTATCGATCTCGTGGCGCAGCAGGGCCCATGGTGGTTGTATCGCGGCGACGACCCGAACTGACTATCTACGCGATGGAGCGACCAGCCGCGACCACCTGCGACCTGTGGGAGCGGCTTCCAGCCGCGACTACCCGGGTGTAACCTCTGTAGGAGCGGCTTTAGCCGCGAACCGTTTGAGACGTGGCGATATTCTGATTTGCGTCGCGGCTGGTGGCGGACAGGCAGGGTAAAAGAAGTGGAACCGGCCGGGCCGGTTCGACGACTTAGTAATCGAACTGCAGCGCCTGGCGAATGCCGTCTGCCGGGTCGGCGTAGCGCAACTCCACTCCGAGATGTTCGCGCATGCGGGTATTGTCGAGGCGGCGCGATTCAGCAAGGAACGACCAGCGCATCGGGCTGAAGATTTTCTGCGCCTGGTCGCGGTCAATTGCCGGTGGTTTGGGCGCACCGCTGATCGTGGCGACAAGATTGGTGAATTCGGTGCTGCTCATGTGATTGCCATCGCAGATATTCACGGGCGTTGGTGGCGCTTCGATGAGCGCGGCACGTTCGCAGGCTGCTGCCAGGTCACTCACATGGATCCGGTTTCCCGGTCCGGCATCTTCTGCCCGCAGCACCGGGTCGCGCCGCCGGATGCGCTCGAGCGGCAGTCTGCCTGGACCATAGATACCGGCCACCCGCAGCACGACGGTTTCGACACCGGCCTGCAGGCCCCACTCCAGCAGCGCCTGCTCCGCCGCAACGCGGCGTGCCGCACGAGCCGTTGCCGGCGCGACCGGCTGCGACTCATTGACGATGGCACCGCCACAGTCACCGTAAACACCGGAAGTGCTGGCATAAACAAACCGGGCAGGGACATCGATCGACCGCAGGAAGCCTTCAAGCGTTGTATCCCTGTCGCCATCGGGTGGTGGTGGTGCAAGGTAAACCACAACCGCACCACTGGTGTCGATGTCGGCTGGCGCGCCAAGGTCGGTGGCTATCGTGTTGAGGCCGTGTTGAGCCAGCTGGTCACGCCGTCGCGAGGAACGGGTGAGGCAAAGAACATGGTTTTGCGGCGAGAGCCTGTCGGCCAGGCGGCGCCCGGTGTAGCCGCAACCCGCAATGATGAACCGGCGCGACATTCAGCCCTTGCTAGCCCGGGCTGGCAGCGCTGGAGTCCTGTTCCGGTTGCGGCTCATCTTTGTTGCGGAGGGCTGGAAGGGTGGACTCGACACGGCCGGTCGCCAGGGCCAGCCCCTTGCGAAAGGCGCTGGCTGAATCTTCGGCATCCCCGGTCTCGGCGAGTACCGCGCCCAGCGTCTGGTAGGCATCCGGTGAAGGGTCGAGCCGGATGCTTTTCTCAAGATAGGTGCGTGCTTCGCCTGCCTGTCCGGCGCGCAGCGCCAGCTGTCCCGCCGCCAGTAGCAGCTGCGGTTCATCGCCACGGCTTTTCAGCAACCCCTGTACAAAGGCGAGTGACCTGGCGGTATCGACATTTTCCAGCTCGCTATAAATATTCAGCAGGGCTGGGTCCCAATTTTTCTTCAGCGCCTTGCGTATTGTCTGTTCCACCAGCGCATGTTCGCCGGCGCGGTGCAGCGCCTCGACATAGTCACGCAGTACGATTGGATCGCTCTTGAGTTTTTTCGGCACCTTCTGCCACTGGCGCTGCAGGCCGGTAACATCGCCGGTTTCGCCGTCATGGGTCAGCAGCGTTGCCCATGTGCGTTGCGCAAGCTGGTCGATGTCATCCACCGGCAGCGCCTTGCGCTTGCGCAGCTGCGGCAGCAGTTCCTGCAGGTTGTCCCAGTCGCCGAGCCTCTCGTATATCCGCGCCAGCAGCGCAAGACCCTGCGGATGACCGGGTGATTGCTCTTCCAGTTTGCGCAGCGTGGCCAGCGCCCGCTCGTAATCGCCATCGCGACTTTGCAGCTCGGCCTGTGTCAGCAACACGGCGCGACTCGAATCGACATCGTTCTCGTAGGCCATCATCAGCCAGTTATCGCGCCGGTCGGTGGCACCCTGCTCCTGCGCAGCACGCGCAGCGTGGAGGTAATTCAGAACCGGTGTGTCGCTCTTGTGCGCGCTTTCCGCCAGCATCCGTTCGCTGCGGGCGTAATTGCCTTCTGCCAGTTCAATCAGGCCGCGAGTCAGTTTGCTGCGTGAACGCTTTTTCTGGTAACGGCCTGCTGCGCGACCGAGATCGGAAACGGAAGTCAGCGAGCGCGTCACCAGGCGCACGGCAACGTACGCGAGTATTCCGAACAACAACAGGCCCAGCAACGACGTCTCGATGGCATAACCACGGAAATGCACCAGCGCATAGCCGGTGTCTTTCATGAAGAAATGCGCCAGGAAGGTCGAGGCGACCAGCGCGATCATGATCAGGAGGCCACGTTTCAAGCGGTTTCCCCGGTTTGCTCAGCGGCTGGCGGCGCAGCATCGGCGGGTTCCGTCTGCGCGGCTTCGGCAGGGGCGCCGTCTGCGGGCAAAACAGCGCCGGACTCAGCGGGCGCATCCTGTCCCGGAGGCACGGTGCTGGTTTCAGCTGCCGGCACTGCAACGCGCAGCAGCCGCAGTGAGCCGGAAACATCAGGCATGGCAGGCGCAATCTCCTGCGCTTCCAGTTCGGCCAGGGTATCAATCGCGCCCAGTACTGCCGACGAGTCTTCCTTGAAATGCGTCTGCAGCCAGTTGCGCGCGGTACGCAGGCTTTCGGTGTAGATGGCAGTATCGCCGTCGAGCAGGGCAAGGCGTGCTGACTGCAGCTGCAGTTCCAGGTTGCGTTTCAGGAAAAACTCTTCGTCGCGTGACAGCAGTGGCGTGGCGGCTTCATCGGTGCGCTTCACACTTACCATGCTGGTAAAGACGCCGCTCAGCGTGGAAATGGCCCGGTCCAGTGGTTTTTGCTCTTCTGCCGCGGCCGGCGCTGTCGATTCGTAGCTTCCGGGGGCGGCGTTGTTCAGCGGCAGCTCTTCAACGCGCGCTGCCAGCCCGTTCAGCGTGAGGGCAATACCCTCGACATCGGGTCGTGGTACCGCCTTCAGAGCGGCAATTTCGCCGGCTATCTCCTGGCGCACGCGATAAAGCGTCGGGTCGCCCAGCGCCTTGAGCCGGTCATCGGCGGCCAGCATTGCCGCCAGGGCTGCGTCCGGATCGCGTGCCAGCTGCAGCCGGCTGTTCGCGACCTGCATGAAATACTCCGCTTCTGCACGAACCCAGTTTGTTCGCGCCGTTGCCGACACCCCACGTACGTCGTCTATAGATTGTTCCGCCGCCTGTACTCGTGAACTGAGCATCTCGATGCTGCGGCGCAGCTCATCCATGTTTGATTCAATCCGATTGCGGGCGGCGTCCAGGCCCGACACGCGGTTCAGTCCCTCATCGATCCTGCCATCCAGTGAAGCGATATTCTGCTGGGTGGACGTCAGAACGCCGGTTGTCTCCGACTGGCTCTGTGCGCTGGCATTCAGGTTTTGCTGCTGTTCCCACCACACGTAGCCCGCAGCCGCCAGCGCTGCCAGCGACAGCAGCATGGCAAGCAGTCCCAGCGTTCCGCCGCCGCGTCTGGCCGTCGGCGCGGCCGCCACAACGGTGTCGGGTGCCGCATCGACGGTGACTGTTTCTTCTTCCACTTCCTCGACGAGTTCGACAACGGCATCACCGTCGGCCCCGGTCGATTCTGCAGAGTCTTGTTTAAGCGGTTCGGTCATCGTGGCTCCTGCCCCTGGTGCGGGCGCTTCGTTCGTCGCGCGCCATTCCATGATGGCGTCGACGAGTGCCTGATCATCAGGTCCGGTGGCGAGCAGGGCTTCATTATTAAAGCCCAAAGCAGCCGCTTTTTTTACCACACGTTCACTCGTGGTCACCAGCTGTGTGTCGAGCAAACCTGTAACAGTTGGTTCCCCGGCCAGCTCGTAGAGGTTAACAAGTGTTTCGGCGCTGGTAGCAGTAACGATATCGATGCTGCCGTCGGCCAGCGCGGACTCGATTGCCGGATCGAGAACTTCGGGGCGGTCGCGACGGTAGACCTCGGCATAGGTTACGGTTGCGCCACGCTGCTCCAGCTCGCGACCGAGCAGCGCACGACCGCCGCTGCCGCGAAAAATAATAATCTTCTTGCCGGCGACATCCTGCAGCTGCGGTTCGCGCAACAGCGCCTCGCTGGTAAAACCACGCGTTGCTTTTATGTCGGTTGTAAACCCGGAATCCTTCAGGGCGCGTGCCGTGGAAGGGCCTATTGCAGCGAGCAACGGCCGCCTGCCTTCAACCGGCAGGTACTGAGCGCCGTGGTTCACGGCATTGAAGCTGATGAATATCGCGATATCGTAGTCGGCAATGTCGCCGATCGCGGCGGCAACAGCGTCATGATCCTCGTGCGCTTCGATTTCCAGCGTGGGAAAGCGCAGCGCAGTGCCGCCGTGTGACTCGATCAGGCCGACCAGCCTGTTGGCCTGGTGACTGGGACGCGTCACCAGCACTTTTACCCCCGCCAGCTGCTCAGACATCCGCCACCTCGTCGAGGATCTGGCGGGCGCCATGACGCAACAGCAGATTGGCCGCTTCCCGGCCGACGTCATCGGCAACGCTGCCGGCAGCGATTGCGGCAACCAGGTCGGTGCCATCCGGATTCGCAACTACGCCGCGCAGGGTGATCTCGCCTGCTTCGATAACTGCATGCCCGGCAATCGGTGAGACACAACTGCCACCGAGGAACTTGTTCATCGCGCGTTCTGCATCTACTGTCTGCCGCGTTGCTTCGTGTTCGATTGCACGCAACGTTTCCCTGATAGCGCTATCGTCTGCCCGACATTCTACGCCGATTGCGCCCTGGCCGATGGCGGGCAGACATGTGGCCGGGTCGAGAACTTCGGCAATGCGTTCGGCCAGCCCCAGCCGCTCCAGCCCGGCTGCCGCCAGGACGATCGCGTCAAATTTACCGTCATCGAGCTTGCCGAGACGTGTTTCGACGTTGCCGCGCAGCGGCCGGATAGTCAGGTCGGGCCGGTTGTGGGCCAGCTGTGCCATGCGCCGCAGGCTCGATGTGCCGACAACGGCATGTTCGGGCAACCCGGCCAGCGTGCTGCCAACAAGCGCATCGCGCGGATCATGGCGCTCGATAACCGCACCGATTACCAGGCCATCGGGTAGTTCTGCCGGCACGTCTTTCATCGAGTGCACCGCTATGTCGGCCGTGTCGTCGAGCATTGCCTGCTCCAGCTCTTTGATAAACAGACCTTTGCCGCCGATTTTCGCCAGGGAGCGATCCAGTATTTCGTCGCCACGGGTGCTCAGGGGCACAAGCTCGATCTGCAGCTGGTTGTTGCTTGCGCGCAGTTGTTCGGCAACATGCTCTGCCTGCCACAGTGCCAGGCGACTGCGGCGAGTAGCAATGCGAATATTCATCAGCTGCCCCTGAGTCTGCGCTTCAGCGCCGCCGCATGCCGGCGGCTGACCGCGAGCCGGTCGTCGCTGTCACGGAACACCACAAACTGCTTGCCATCCGCGTCGCGCTCGATCGACTGCAGATGTGCGACCGCAACGAGCGTGCCGCGGTGAATGCGAACAAAGTCAGGGGCAAATTCATATTCGAGGTTTTTCAGTGATTCGTCGATCAGCACTTCGCCATCCTGATGGCGAACTGTAGTGTACTTCTGGTCGGCCTGGAAATAATAGATATCCGCAACCGGTATGAGCTCCAGCCGGCCGGCGGTACGCGCGCAAATGTGGGTGCGGCGCTCTGCCGTGTCCTCGTCCTCACCTGAAAGGGCGGACAGCTGTGCGCGTGTCAGCCGGGAAGCGTGACGCATGGCGCGGGCCAGCCGCTCAAGTCGAACCGGCTTCATCAGGTATCCCACAGCCTGTGCATCAAACGCGTCTATTGCGTATTCATCGTATGCCGTCGTGAAAATCACCGCTGGCGGTTTTTCCAGGGTTGCCAGATGGCGGGCGGTTTCGACGCCGTCGATTCCGGGCATGCGGATGTCCATCAGCAGCACATCCGGGTCGTGTGCCTGGGTCAGTTCAATTGCCTGGATACCATCAGCTGCCTCGGCAACGATTTCACAGTCATCCAGCTCATCGACCAGCCGGCGCAGCCGCTGGCGTGCGGGCGCCTCATCATCGACGATCAGCACCTTCACCGGCGCACCTCAGCGGCGGGGATGGTCAGTGTCACCGAAAACTGTCCGTCACCGGTCAGGGTTTTCAGCCCACCCTTGCGGCCAAATGCCAGGTCAAGGCGCTGCCTGACATTGCTCAGCGCTATCCGGTTACCGTCGTGCCGTTGCGCGCTGGCGTCGTTATTGACCGGATTGACTATCTCGATATGTATTTTGTCGCCTTCCGTCCGGCCACTGATTAAAACCTTGCCGCCGCCGGGCAACGGCTCTATTCCATGATAGATCGCGTTCTCCAGCAGCGGTTGCACGCTCAGGCCGGGAATCAGTGCCCGATCCGGCAATTCATCGACATCCCACTCCACGGTAAGGCGATCACCAAGCCTGAGTTCCTCAATGCGCTGGTACAGCCGCGCCATTTCAAACTCCTCGCGCAGATGAATCAGCTGTTTGTTATCAGCAAGGCTGGCGCGGAACAGGTCGGCAAGATCTTCGACTACCTGTTCGGCTGCATCCGGGTCACTGCGTGTAAGCGCAGCGATCGTGTTCATGCTGTTGAATAGAAAATGCGGGCGAATGCGCGCCTGCAGCGCCTGGATACGCGAGCGGGCCTCCATCTGCACGTTGCGGCGCCACTGGTGTGACACATAGAAGTAACGCAGCATCAGCGCACCGACGATCGCCGCAATCAGGGTGTTTCGCAGCAGAAAAGGCAGATGACTGGCGGGAAACATCGCGCTCGCAGCACCACCGGCACGGCCGCTGTAGAAATCGCCGATTAACCACGCAGCCTCTGATACCAGAGCTGTGGTTGCCATGACCAGGAACAGGCTGACGGCCGTTGTTTGAACTGCGCTACGGCCAGCGAGGAATCGGCGCGCGCCACACAGGACGACGGCGTTGCCCAGGCCGATCCACAGCAGGAACATGGAAGAGCGGGCAAGGTCAATCCAGAATACATCAGCCGCCGGCAGCCGTGCCAGGGTGAGCACCAATGCAACAAGTTCGGCGAGCAATACGATAGCGAAAGTCATTGTGCCGGAACAGAAGTCCGGCAGGTAGGTAGCCTGCAGCGACTCGTCGGCGGACCTGGGTGTAAGCCGTGCGGAAGGAGTTGTAAGGCGGGCGGCCAAGTCGTGCAGGTCCGTTACCGGATCCGGTCTACTCGCTACTGCCGCACCACTCGTCTACATCGCGTCGCGCATCGGTCATGCGCTGGTCGACTTCATCCTCTTCCAGGTAGCGGCGTCCGCCATCGGGCAGGGGTTCGTAGATTCGGGTGGCACTCAACAGGCTGGCCAGCGCATCACGGGCGCGGGCGCAGTTTTCATCGCGGCGGATATTCTGCTCACGCTCGAATTCATCCTGTTGTGACTCATCGGCGACAATTGTGCCGGGCTGCGCCTGCTGAGCGGGTTCATCGGTGAGGCGCGCCGACAGCTGTTCCGGATCGGTGCGCTGAGTCTCGATGTCGAGTTTCTCAGCGGCAGTCGCCGGTGGCTTGTCAGAAAAGTGCACACGGCCGGTGGCATCGGTCCATTTATAGACGTTGGCCGAGGCGGCGGTCGTTAACAGGATCAGGCTGAAAAGCAGAAATCTCATGTAATACCAGACACCGGTCTCAGGCCGGGGAATCTACGTTAAGTCAAAACCGTGGGCAGGAAAAGCACAGCGCTTCCCGCCACAGGGAGCACATTATGAGAATCAGTGTCTTAAGTCGCTGACGTGGTTCACATCAGCGGCCACCGTGGCGCAAAAAATCGTTAAATCGCCTGCTCGCCGGTCTCGCCCGTGCGGATACGGATGGCCTGCTCCAGGGTCGTTACGAATATCTTGCCGTCGCCGATTTTTCCGGTTCGGGCGGTAGCGGAAATCGCTTCGATGACCTGCTCGACCACTTCTTCGGAAACCGCCAGCTCCAGCTTCATTTTTGGCAGGAAATCAACGACATACTCGGCGCCGCGGTAAAGCTCGGTATGGCCCTTCTGGCGGCCAAAGCCTTTTACCTCGGTTACGGTAATCCCCTGTACGCCGATATCGGCCAGCGACTGGCGCACATCGTCGAGTTTGAAAGGCTTGATTATGGCGGTAACGAGCTTCATGTCTGGTTCCTGCTAAAGTCGGTTTCCCGCTCTCTTTGCACGGGCCGTGCCAATTCCGTAACTCCTTGTAATTCCAATGGGTTATATACATCAGACGCGATATCGGTTCGAACAATCGCACTCCTTTGGTGCAGCCAGGCTGCTGCTATGCGTTAAACTGGTCCGGCAATGGTCGACCCGAAGCTTATCGATGATCTCGCCCGCCGACTCGCCGGCAGCCTGCCCGCGGGTCTGCGCACGCTGCAGGATGAGCTGGAGCAGAATTTCCGCCCGGTTTTGCAGTCGGCGCTGAGCCGGTTCGACCTGGTTACCCGCGAGGAATTTGACGTGCAGGCTGCGGTGCTGGCAAAGGCTCGCAAGCAGATCGATACGCTGCTGGCCCGGCTCGAGGAGCTCGAGGCCCACCTGGCCAAAAAAACGCCGCCAAGCGACTGAATCCAAAACCCTCCAGCCGCCAAAGTGTGACGCAGGTCATGCGGGCTTTGTGACCGGTTTCCGGGTTCGAAATACCCCTGGTTCTTAAACTTTCCTGTAGTCGAATTCTGTCTGCAGGGATATGCGTCGAAAGCCGTTTTTCATCAGGCCATCCGGATGGCGTGGTGCAGCTTTAGCTGCACCGCTGATTATCGCCGCGTGCAGCGGCGGTGGCGGCAATGGGCTGCCGACCGAAGACGCGGCGGGCGGAGAAAATAGCGCGCCTATCGCATCCAACGTGGACATGCAGACAGTGCCATCGTCCAGTCTGATTATTCGGGTCCTCGACAGCAGTACCGATCTCGACGGTGACCAGCTCAAGCTGGTGTATGTAACGCAGCCATCTCACGGCGCGGTCACTATTGAAGATAACGGCACACCGGCTGACCCGTTCGACGACTACCTGCGCTACGTTTGCGACGACATTTTTGTCGGTGTCGTTTCGTTTCAGTACACCATCAGTGATGGTGGCAATGGTCGCGCGACTGGAAATGTCAGCATCACCGTCGGTACCGGCGCCAACAATCCACCGGTAGCTGTTAACGACATGGTTACGGTTGCAGTAAACGGCAGCATCGCAGTCGACGTGCTCGGTAACGACACCGATCCCGATGGCGACAGCATCAGTATCAATTCGTTTACTGCACCCGCTGCCGGTGCAGTCGTGCTGAATGATGGCGGGACGGCCGATCCCGCAGACGACCGGCTGGTTTACACGCCGTTGCCGGCGTTTACCGGGGTGGATTCGTTCACATACCGGATCAGCGACGGTGATCTGGCCAGTGATGGCCTGGTAACCATCGTAGTCGGTGCCGCAGGGCCAACTGAACAGGTTTGCGGCAACGTGATGAAGGGCGCGGTGAGCGGGGCGCTGGTCCAGCTGTTTCCGATTGACGGCACCGGGGCAGCAACGACGACAATTCCTGTCGCCCAGGCGCTGACCGATAGCGCGGGCAACTGGTGCGCTGACGTTCCGCTGCCGCGCGGTGCGCTGCTGGTGCGCAGCCTCGGTGGCCAGTTCATCGACGAAACCGATACATCGTCTTCCGGTAGCGCGCGCCGCACGATCGTGCTTGACGCGAGCTCCTACCTGGAAACGGCGCTGCTTCCCTCGGACGATTTTGCCGCTATCAATGTCTACACTAATGCAATCTATGAGAAAGCGCGGCGTGTGACAGGCAGCGGCGGGTTCGCCGGTGTCTTCGCTGTTGAGCGCAATCTGTATCAGCAGGCCTTCGGCTGGCCGACAGACCTGTTGCAGCTCGATCCGGCCAACCCGGCCGCGCTCGAACCGACGGCACTGCAGGCAGCCCGCGTTTACGCCATGGCGCTGGGCGGTATTGCCAACGTGGTCAACGAAGTCGCGGTCGACTTTGCCGAGTCGCAAATGACCTTCGGGATGATCCGGGCGGTGGTCATCGACCTTACCGACTGCCTGCTGGATGGGCATTTCTATTCCGGGGCTGTACGCACGCCCGCGGAGTTCGATCTGAACGGTTCACCGGTATTCATGCCGACCGACCTGCAGCTCAACCTGTCGATACTTCGTTTCAGGAACAACAATCTCAGCGATTTCGGCTCGACCCCTCTGGCCCAGATCGACGCGGGTGTCTGCCTGGGCGCAGACGATTCCGACGATGCGCTGCCACCGACTTTTGTTCCGGATCCGCTGTCCGCGCTGAGTTTCCCGGCCACCGGCCCGCTGACGGACCTCCTGGCAGTCACCCCGGTGCCGCTGATCACCGACAACCTCGATCCGGCACCGACCGTGGTGGCCGTCGCAATCAACACGGACAGCGGCGCACCGATTCCGCCGGGTTCGCCCGACGTGCCGCCGGGGGCCTACGACATCACGTGGGAGGCGAGCGATAGCACCGGCAACACCGTGCAACGCGTACAACGGATCACTATTCTCGCCAACAGCAACGGCACGATAACGCTGTCTCCGGATGACATCACGCCTGGCGAGACGTTAACCGTTTCGGTTGCCGACGCCGATCTGGATAGCGATGCGGCAGTGGCCGACATGGTTGATGTGACGGTCAGCAACACGGTGACGCTGGAAGTCGAAACAGTAACGCTGACTGAGACCGGCGCGAACAGCGGTATTTTTCAGGGCACGCTGGCGACGCAGTTCGGTAGCGGCGGGACGAATGACAACGGCGTGCTCGACGTGCAGGCCGGTGAGGCAGCCCAGGCACGTTACGATGACGCGCTCGATGCCACGGGTAACCCGGCGGTTCGAACTGATCTGACATCAATCAGCGGCGGCGACAACGGCAGCATAGTGGTTAGCCCCGGCAGCATTGTTCCGGGAGAATCGCTGACGATCACGGTAACCGACGCTGATCTGGACACCAATGCCACGGTGGCCGAGACGGTCGATGTAACGGCGAGCAACACCACGACGCTGGAATTCGAAACGGTGA
>JABDJB010000013.1 GCA_013003425.1 Gammaproteobacteria bacterium
AACAGGTTCTCCCCTGCGCCCTCGCTGACTGTGCCGTCAGTAGACAGGCCAATGCCTTCAGCAAAGCCCAGGCGTTTCGCCTCCATACTGATCAGCTGCGACGAAAGATAGTTGCCACCGGCTTTGACGCCGGCCGGGATGGTGTTCGGCGCGACGCGCTGCCATGACGATACGCAAACATCGACGCCATTTTTCAGGCCTTCTTCGCCAAGGTAAGCACCCCACTCGATAGCCGCGATAGCCACTTCCACCGGCGAATCCGGTGGCGCTGCCAAACCCAGGCCCGCATCGCCGCGGAAAACCACCGGACGAATATATGCCCCCTTGTGCAATCCGTTTTCCAGCACTATGCCGGTACAGGCCGCGGTGATTTCCTCGCGACTGAATGGAATTTCGATGCGATACAGCGCGGCGGAGTTGTACAGCCGGGTAATGTGATCGGTGAGACGAAAAACACGCGGGCCGGAATCGGTATCGTAAACGCGGATACCTTCGAATACCGAGGAACCGTAATGCAGCGCATGCGCCAGCACGTGCACGGTGGCATGCTTCCACGGCACCAACTTGCCGTTTTGCCAGATGTATTTACTTGTTTTCATTATTGCTTTATCTCCGCTGATCAGACGCGTGCCGCCACGGCAGCATGCTTGTTGTTATTGTTCTGACGACTGACCGCAATGCGATTCAATGTCTGCAGGAAGGCCGCCGCGCTCGCTTCGATAACATCGGTATTGAGCCCGTGCCCACGATACTCACGACCATCGTGCTCAACCGTCAGGGTCACTTCACCCTGCGAGTCTTCGCCGACCGTCACGTTACGTACATCATACTTGCATAGTTGCGGCTGGACACCGGTGGCCCGCTCCAACGCCCGAAATACCGCCTCCACCGGGCCCTGGCCGACGGCGGCTTCCTCTTGCTCGCGCCCGTCGCTGTGCGCCAGCTTCACCGCGGCATGCGAACTGCGCCCGGTGCCGGCCGAGGCGCTCAACTCGAGCAGCTGCCATGGCCCGCTGACGCCGGAGACCGCACTCAGCACCAGTGCTTCGATATCGGCGTCGTGAATTTCTTTCTTGCGATCGGCCAGCTGCTTGAACTCGGCAAATACCTTGTTCAGCTCGATGTCGTCGAGCTCGAAACCCAGCTCGACCACCCGGTCGCGAAATGCATGGCGCCCGCTGTGTTTGCCCAGCACCAGGCTGGTGCGGCTGATACCAACGTGTTCGGGGCGCATGATTTCATAAGTATCGCGATGCTTGAGCATGCCATGCTGGTGAATGCCGGCCTCGTGGGCAAAAGCATTTTCACCAACGATAGCCTTGTTACGCTGCACGTGCAGACCGGTCACGCTGGACACCAGCCGGCTGGCCGGGTACAGCTTCGTGGTATCGATACCGGTTTCGAAATTGAAAAAATCGCTGCGGGTGCGCAGCGCCATGACAATTTCTTCCAGTGAGCAGTTGCCGGCACGCTCGCCGATGCCATTGATAGTGCATTCCACCTGACGCGCGCCAGACTGAACCGCGGTGAGACTGTTGGCCACCGCCAATCCAAGGTCGTTGTGGCAGTGCACGCTAAGCACCACCTTGTCGATATCGCGCACGTGCTCGTGCAGGTAGGCAAACAGGTCGGCAAATTCAGCCGGCACGGTATAGCCCACGGTGTCGGGAATATTGATGGTGGTGGCGCCCGCCTCGATCGCTGTTTCTACCACTTCGGCGAGAAATGCCGGTTCAGTGCGCGCCGCGTCCTCGGGTGAAAACTCAACGTCGTCAAAGAAATCGCGCGCACGCCTCAGGCCTGTTACAGCCTGCTCCAGTACCTGCTCCTTGCTCATCGCCAGCTTGTGTTCACGATGAATCGGGCTGGTTGCCAGGAATACGTGAATACGCCGCCGCGGCGCCTCGCGCAGCGCCTGCCAGGCTTTTTCGATATCGTCGGCGCGGCTGCGCGCCAGGCCGCAGATTACCGGGCCATCGGCCGCCGCGGCAACGGCCCGTACGGCCTCGAAATCGCCGGGTGAAGCGGCCGGGAAACCGGCCTCGATAATGTCGACACCCAGCTCGCTGAGCATGGCTGCTACCCGGAGTTTTTCCGACAGCGTCATGCTGCAGCCCGGCGCCTGCTCGCCGTCGCGCAGGGTTGTGTCGAAAATCTGCAGCCGTTGCGGTGACTGTTCCATGCCAGCTCCTGGTTTGCCTAGCGGCAGCCGTAATCGAGTTCAGCGATAGGATACATCGGCATTGCCTGCGGCCGATACACCGGCAAGCCGCCGTTGAGGGCCTCGATCAGCGTGTGTGACTCGATGTTGCCCCCGGTCAGCACCAGGCCGACATGATGCCCGGCCAGCTCTGTCCGTAACTGCATGGCGCCGGCCAGCGGCACCGCGCCTGCCCCTTCGGCCATCTGGTGGACGGTGGCGGCATAGCAGCGGATGGCGGCATAGATTTCGTCCTCAGACACCAGCAGCATGTCATCGAGCAGCTCCCGCATGACGTCCATGGTGGACTCTACCGGCACGCGTACCGCCAGGCCGTCGGCCACTGTCTCGGTTACTGCAAAGGGATGGTGCTCACCGGAGTGCCAGGCATGGTACTGCGCCGGTGCATTCTCGGCCTGCACGCCGATAACCCGCGTGGTCGGACTCAGGGCCTTGAACACGACGGCACAGGCTGCGGCAATACTGCCGCCGCCGACCGGTACGAATACTACGTCGAAGGGCTGCTGTGCCTGTTCGATCATCTCCAGTGCCAGGGTACCGACTCCCGCCACCAGCGCCTGCTCACGCGCCGGGTGCACCGAACGCGCACCGGTATCACGGGCAAAGCGTTCTGATGCTGCCCATGCGGCGTCAAAATCATGACCCGCAACGACGACATCGGCGCCCAGCGCGGCCATGGCCGCGTTTTTGTCTTCGTTGTTGCCTTCCGGCACGAAGATCGTGCAGCGAGCACCGTGCTGGCGCGCCGCGTAGGCCACTGACTGGCCATGATTGCCGCGCGTGGCCGTAACCAGCCCACGCTCGCGTTCAGCATCCGGCATTGTTGCCAGCAGGTTGAGCCCGCCACGAATCTTGAACGACCCGATAGCGTGAGTGTTTTCCAGCTTTACCCGGGCCTCGCAACCCAGCGCCTGCGACAACAGGGGGTGACCGACCAGCGGCGTGGCTGGCAACTGCCTGCCGATGACTTCCTGGGCGGAATAGACATCCTGCAGCGTCAGGCCCGGTGTCGCTACGTCCTCTTCGAATGACTCGTCGCTGCTTTGTGTTGAGTTCAACATGGTTTGCTCACTTTGGGTTGCTTTGTTTACGTGGTCCGGATTACAAGGCTAAAAAAAACCCCGCGACCTTTGCTGGTGGCGGGGTTTCTGTTATTCGTTTGGTAGTTACGCTAGCTCAGATCCCGCTCCAGTTGGTAATCAGGAGTACAATAATCAGGCTAATCAGCGCGAGAGACAGCAACGCGCCACGGTTACGCAGAACCGGGCCGTTTTCGAGAGTGGCAGTGTGCACTACAGGTGCTTTCATCTCACTTCGCTTTACGATAGTTATCCCGATCAAATCACGGTATAACGCGCTATGTCAACAGCAGATATCTCATTGCACATAACGGCCGGCATGGCGCGGGCTGAAGCGGAACATCATGACTGACCAGAGAAAGCACTCCAGGATCGTCGTCGACGGAGTCGAGCGGGCGCCCAGCCGGGCCATGCTGCGGGCCGTGGGCTTCGACGATGCCGATTTCGCCCGCCCCCAGGTGGGTATTGCCTCCACCTGGAGCATGGTCACCCCCTGCAATATGCACATCGATGCGCTGGCCCGCACCGCCGCTTCGGCGGTCGACGCATCGGGCGGTAAAAGCCTGATATTCAATACAATTACCGTTTCCGACGGTATCTCCATGGGGACCCCGGGGATGCGCTACTCGCTGGTCTCACGGGAAGTGATCGCCGATTCCATCGAGACGGTGGCCGGCGCCGAGGGCTTTGACGGGCTGGTGGCCATCGGCGGCTGCGACAAGAACATGCCGGGCTGCATCATGGCCATTGCCAGGCTGGACCGCCCGGCGGTGTTCGTCTATGGCGGCACCATCAGGCCCGGCGCCTGCAACCGCGATATCGTCTCGGTATTCGAGGCGGTCGGCGGCCATGCGGGCGGCAAAGTGTCCGACGAAGAGCTGGCCGAGGTGGAGAAAACCGCCATCCCCGGTCCGGGCTCCTGCGGCGGCATGTACACGGCCAACACCATGGCCTCGGCGATCGAGGCGCTGGGGCTGAGCCTGCCAAACAGCTCGGCACAGGAGGCGGTCGCCGGCTCAAAAGCGGCCGACTGCCAGCGCGCCGGCGAGGCGGTATGCCGGCTGCTGGAAAAGGACATCCGCCCGTCTCACATCCTTACCCGCGAGGCTTACGAGAATGCCATCACGGTGGTCATCGCGCTGGGCGGCTCGACCAACGCCGTCCTTCACCTGCTGGCCATGGCTGCCGCCGGTGACGTGGAACTGACCCTGGACGATTTCACCCGTATCGGCGCTCGGGTGCCGGTGCTGGCCGACCTCAAACCCAGCGGCCGCTACCTGATGTCTGAGCTGATTGCGATCGGCGGCATCCGCCCGCTGATGAAAACCTTACTAGACGCCGGTCTGCTGCACGGCGACTGTCTGACCGTCAGCGGCCAGACGCTGGCCGAAGACCTGCGCGACACCGCACCCTACCCCGACGGCCAGGACATCATTCGCCCGCTGTCCGCTCCCATCAAGAAAGACAGCCACCTGGTGATTCTTTACGGCAACCTTGCGCCGGAAGGCGCGGTTGCCAAGATCACCGGCAAGGAAGGCGAGCGCTTCAGCGGCAGCGCACGCGTCTTTGACTCGGAAGAAAAAGCCCTCGATGCAATTCTCGACGGCACTGTAGTTGCCGGCGATGTGGTAGTGATTCGTTATGAAGGACCGAAGGGCGGGCCCGGCATGCGCGAAATGCTGAGCCCCACATCGGCACTGATCGGCCGAGGGCTGGGTGATTCAGTCGCGCTGATCACCGACGGGCGTTTTTCAGGCGGTAGCCACGGATTTGTTGTCGGGCATGTCGCTCCTGAAGCCGCGGCCGGCGGCCCGCTGGCGCTGGTCGAAGACGGCGACAGCATTACCATCGATGCCGTTGCAAATACAGTCACGCTGGAGTTACCTGAAGAAACTCTGACGCGGCGGCGCGCAGCATGGTCACCGCCAGCGCTGCCAACCCGTGGCGTGCTCGGCAAATACGCGCGCCTGGTTGGCAGCGCCTCGGCAGGCGCCCTCACCGACCAGTAGAAACCGTCGAACCGGCCCGCGGCCGGTTCGACTCCTTTTCCATACCCCACACCTGCGACGATATTTCGTGGGAGCGGCATCTTGCCGCGACGACTTCGCGGCTGGAAGCCGCTCCCACGAAACAACCTCGAAGTCGCGGCTGGAAGCCGCTCCTGCGAGACATCGTCGCAGGTAATTCGCGGCTGAAGCCGCTCCTACAGGTCGAGAGAATTGAGGATACCGCGCGCGGCTTCGCGCCCCTCGAATACGGCGGTGACGACCAGGTCGGCACCGCGCACCATGTCACCGCCGGCAAAAACCTTCGGGTTGCTGGTGCGGAACGGCGTTGCCGGGTCCGGCGAGACCGCCACGCGGCCGTCGGGCAGCAGGTCGATGCCGTGCTCGGCCAGCCACGGTGCCGGGCTGGGGCGAAAACCGAAGGCAATGACCACCGCATCGGCAGGAATAACTTCCTCGGTGCCGGGAATGGTTTCGGTCACCGCGCGACCGCGCTCATCGGGCTGACCCAGGCGCGTGTGCATCAGCTCGACACCTTCAACCTTGTCCTTACCGACGATGGCCGTCGGCTGGCGATTGAAGACGAACTCGACACCTTCGTCGCGACTGGCCTGGTAGTCCCGTTTCGAGCCCTGCATGCTGTCTTCGTCGCGGCGATACGTACAGGTTACTTTCGCTGCATTCTGACGAATGGCGGTGCGGTTGCAGTCCATCGCGGTGTCACCGCCACCGAGCACAACGACACGCTGGTCGCGCAGGTCAATAAAGCTGTCGCGTGCGTCGGGCAGGAACAGCTCGCGGTTGATGTTACCGATCAGGTACGGCAACGACTGGTGCACGCCGGGCAGGTCGCCGCCCGGCAGGTTACCGGTTACGGCGGTGTACGCACCGGTGCCAATGAACACCGCATCGTAGCGTTCGATCAGCACATCGAAACGGATATCGACGCCAACTTCGGTATCGAGCACGAATTCGACGCCCATCTCTTCCATGATCTGGCGCCGTGTTTCGACGATCTGCTTTTCCAGCTTGAACGGCGGAATACCAAAAGTAAGCAATCCGCCGATCATCGGGTACTTGTCGTACACCACCGGCGTTACACCGTTACGCACCAGGATATCAGCACAGCCAAGCCCGGCCGGCCCGGCGCCGACTATGACGACCTTCTTGCCGGTATCAACGACGCCGGACATGTCCGGACGCCAGCCCTGTCGCAGCGCTTCATCGGTAATGTATTTTTCGATCGAGCCGATACTGACGGCGCCGAGCCCGTCATTGAGTGTGCAGGCCCCCTCGCACAGGCGATCCTGCGGGCAGATACGCCCGCACATCTCCGGCAGGGAATTGGTCTGGTGCGACAGCTCGGCAGCTTCGAACAGGTTGCCCTCACGCACCAGCTCCAGCCACGCCGGTATGTAGTTGTGCACCGGGCATTTCCATTCGCAGAACGGCACGCCGCAGTTAATACAGCGACCGGACTGCTGCGCTGCCTGGTCGGCCTGGTACTGGCCATAGATCTCGCGAAAATTCCGGATACGCGCGTTGACCGGTTCTTTCTCCGGGTCCTGTCGCGGTATTTCCAGGAACTGTAAGGGGTACTCTTTCATTATGCCGCCCGCCGCAGTGCATCCATCAGGCTGTCGATATCACTGGCCTTCGGCTTGACCACCCAGAAGCGGCTGAGGAACGTGCGAAAGTCATTCAGTATTTCCTGCGCCCACACGCTGCCCGTCTCGGCAACATGGCGTTCGATCAACGCGCGCAGGTGGTGCAGGTGCGCCTCCATGCTCTCCGGTGTGATGCGGTTGATATCGACCAGCTGCTGGTTGCAGCGATCGACAAAGTCGCGTTGCTCGTCGAGCACGTAGGCAAAGCCACCGGTCATGCCGGCACCGAAGTTGACACCGGTGGTACCGAGCACGGCGACCACGCCGTCAGTCATGTATTCGCAGCAGTGATCGCCGGCGCCTTCGACGACCGCAATCGCACCGGAGTTACGCACGCCAAAGCGCTCGCCGGCACGGCCCGCGGCAAAAAACTCGCCGCCGGTGGCACCATAGAGGCAGGTGTTGCCGACGATAACTGTATCGCGGGCGACAAACTCGGCCGACGCGGGCGGGCGCAGCACAATGCGGCCGCCGGCCATGCCCTTACCAACGTAATCATTGGCATCGCCTTCAAGGTATAAATGCAGACCTCCGGCGTTAAAGGCGCCGAGGCTCTGCCCCGCCGATCCGGTCAGCTGCAACACGACGGGGTTATCCTCCAGCGCATAGTTGCCGTGACGCCGTGCAATTTCTCCTGACAGTCGCGCGCCGATTGAGCGATGGTAGTTGTTTACCTCGTACTCAAAGCTGCCACCAGACTGCTGCTCGATGGCGTCCCTTGCATCGCTTAGCATTTGCTCAGCAAGTTCGCCGCGATCAAATGGATCGTTGGACGGCTCGGTGCACACGTGTGTCGTGCCCGGCGCAATATCGCTGCCACCCACTATCGGTGACAGGTCGAGACGGCGCTGGCGCTCGGTTTCACCCGGCAGCACTTCCAGCAGGTCGGTACGCCCGACCAGGTCCTCCAGCCGCCGCACACCAAGCGTTGCCATGATGTCGCGCACGTCTTCGGCAACCAGGCGGAAATAGTTGATCGCCATCTCCGGCAGCCCGATAAACGTCTTTTTCCGCAGCACCTTGTTCTGCGTTGCGACACCGGTGGCGCAGTTATTCAGGTGACAGATACGCAGGTACTTGCAGCCCAGCGCAACCAGCGGCGCGGTACCAAAACCAAAACTTTCCGCACCGAGGATGGCTGCCTTGACTACATCCAGGCCGGTTTTCAGGCCGCCGTCGGCCTGCACCCGGACCTTGCCGCGCAGCTCGTGACGCCGCAGCGTCTGGTGAGTCTCGGCCAGGCCGATTTCCCACGGGCTGCCGGCATAACGCACCGAGGTCAGCGGGCTGGCGCCGGTACCCCCGTCGTGACCGGAAATAGTGATCAGATCCGCATAGCACTTGGCTACACCGGCGGCAATCGTACCCACGCCCGGCTCGGCCACCAGTTTTACCGACACCAGGGCATCGGGATTGACCTGCTTAAGATCAAAAATCAGCTGGGCCAGGTCCTCAATGGAATAGATATCGTGATGCGGCGGCGGCGAAATCAGGCCAATGCCGGGGCGCGCAAAACGCAGCCGCGCAATGGTTTCGTCGACCTTGTGACCGGGCAGCTGGCCGCCCTCGCCCGGCTTGGCGCCCTGCGCCATCTTGATCTGGATCACCTCGGCGTTAACCAGGTATTCAGGCGTCACGCCAAACCGCCCGGAAGCAATCTGTTTTATCTTGGAGCGTTTCTCGGTGCCGTGCCGCTTCGGGTCTTCACCACCTTCGCCGGAGTTCGAGCGTGCGCCTATGCGGTTCATCGCGATCGCCAGCGCTTCGTGCGCCTCCGGCGACAGCGCACCAAGCGACATGCCGGCACAATCAAAGCGTGCCGTTATGGCCTCTACCGGCTCGACCACCTCCAGCGGCAGCGGCGTACTGGCCGTTTTCAGCTGCAT
>JABDJB010000014.1 GCA_013003425.1 Gammaproteobacteria bacterium
TTGGCGGAGAGGGTGGGATTCGAACCCACGAAACGGGTTAACGTTTACACGAATTCCAATCGTGCGCCTTCGACCACTCGGCCACCTCTCCATTGGAAAGCCAGCGAAGGTTAACGCCTCGGCCGCAGGTGTTCAACAACGCGGCAGTCGCGGCTGAAGCCGGAGCGCCTTCCAGGCGCGATAGATTCCGCGCAAATTGGCCCAGCCAGAATCGCGGCAGGATGCCGCTCCTACGAAAACTCAACGCAAGCACGTCGCGGCTGAAGCCGCTCCCACGCGGCCGCGCCTACGAAGTGGCGGGTTCTTCTTCTATGGGCGTGTATTCGGGGGGCTCTTCGAGGCAGCGGCCGTCGGCACGTCGCACCGGCGCGTTGGCGTCGACTTCGGGCGCGCGGGCGCGCATGCGCGGTTCGGACAGGTCGTCGGGCACCTGTATCGGCGCGCGCGCCGTGGTCTGCTGGTAGGGCCGCACCTTGTCACAGCGAACGCCGACACATCCGGCGAGCATCAGCAGCGACAGGCAAACCGCCATCAGTCGTATCATGTGATCTTTACCCCTGCGCGTTTCACCGCGTCTGTCACCTTCGCTTCGTTTTGCTGCTGCAGTGGCGTCAGCGGCAGCCGCAGCGCAGGCTCAATGTAGCCCATGCGTGCCAGTATATATTTTACCGGAATCGGGTTCGATTCAATAAACAGTGCCTGGTGCAGTTCACGCAGGTTCTCGTCGATGTCACGGCCTTGCTCGAAATCCCCGGCCAGCGCAGCCCTGCACAGTGCCGCCATTTTGTCCGGCACGATATTGGCCGATACCGACACCACGCCGCGTGCCCCGGCATGCATCGCTGCCAGCGCCGTGGCGTCGTCGCCGCTGATCACTGTCATGTCATCACCACACAGGCGGATAATCTCGCGAGTCCGTTCGATGTCGGCCGTTGCCTCTTTGATGGCAACGATACGCTCATGCGCTGACAGGCGCGCGACGGTCGCGGCCAGCAGGTCAGTACCGGTGCGCCCGGGCACGTTATAAAGAATGACCGGCGCGGATGCGGCGTCGGCGATGGCCTGGTAGTGAAAGTACAGCCCTTCCTGGGTGGGCTTGTTGTAAGAAGGGGTCACCACCAGGCAGGCATCGGCGCCGGCCGCGCAGGCCATCGTGGTCAGTTCCGCGCTGCCCGCGGTGCTGTTGGTGCCGGTACCGGCGATCACGGGAATGCGCCCCGCCACTGCCTGCACCGCCAGCTTGAGCAGCCCCTCCAGTTCCGCCGGCCGCAGCGTCGCCGACTCACCGGTGGTGCCGCCGATTACCAGCCCGTCGCTGCCGGCAGCTAGATGCCACTGTAGCAAGCGCTCGTAAGCTGCTGTATCAATTTGACCAGCCGCCGTCATCGGCGTGACCAGCGCGACGATACTGCCCGTAAAAAGCGCTGTCATCTGCACCCCCCGAAACCGTCCGCGATGGTAGCCGGGCATGACGCGTCATGGCAAGAAAAATCCACCGGTTGCGCGGCGCCGCGCAGCCGGTACACTGCCCTGCGTGCCAGCCTCAGCATGCATCAATCTCGCCGCATGAATGAACTGATCGTAATCTCCGCGGTCGGCCGCGACCGGCCGGGCGTCGTGCATGACCTGACGCATACCGTGCTCGAATGCGGCGGCAATATCGTCGAAAGCCGCATGACTGCGTTGGGACAGGATTTCGCCATGCTGCTGCTGGTTTCGGGCAACTGGCACACGCTGGGCAAGCTGGAAGGCCAGCTGAAGCGAACCGCCGAGGGTAACGAACTTACCGTTACCGTGCGGCGCACCGAGCAGCGCAATATCCGTGACGACATGCTGCCGTATGGCGTCGACGTCGTGTGCCTGGACCAGCCCGGCATCGTGCATAACATCTCGGGTTTCTTTTCATCACGCGAAATCGATATCGCCGAGATGAACACCCGCAGTTACGCGGCTGCACACACCGGCGCGCCGATGTTTTCAGTACAAATGACCATCAACGTGCCGGGCAAGATCCACATCGCCGCGCTGCGGGAAGAATTCATGGAGTTTTGCGACCGGCTCAACCTGGATGCCATCCTGGAACCGGTCAAGGGTTAAGAGGTAAAGCATGGCTGTACAGCTAAATCGCGTCGTCAAGGATTTCAAAGCCGACATTACCGGCGATAGTACTCTGCGCCTCAAAGACCTGCGCGGGCAGAAAGTGGTGCTTTATTTTTATCCCAAGGACAACACGCCCGGGTGCACCACCGAGGGTGAGGATTTTCGCGATAACCACCGCAAGTTCCGCCGGGCAAAAGCCGTTGTACTGGGCATCTCGCGTGACAGTCTCAAATCACACGAGAAGTTCAGGGACAAATTTGATTTCCCGTTTGACCTGATTTCGGATGAAGACGAAAAGCTGTGCAACCAGTTCGATGTCATCAAGGACAAGAACATGTACGGCAAGAAGGTGCGTGGTATCGAGCGCAGCACCTTTTTGATCGACGAGAACGGCAAGCTGCGTCGCGAGTGGCGCAAAGTCAAGGTCAAAGGGCACGTCGACGAAGTGCTCGCGGCCGTCAAAGAACTCTAACCTGCAACCCCAACTGCCGTGCCGCCGTAATCGGCGGTACCATCGATACGTATGACACCAACACCCGGTAAACGAATCTTCGTACTGGATACCAATGTCCTGATCCACGATCCGACGGCGGTGTTTCGCTTTGAGGAACACGACGTCTATCTGCCGATGGCGGTGCTGGAGGAACTGGACGCCACCAAGAAAGGCATGTCGGAGGCCTCGCGAAACGCGCGCCAGGCCAGCCGATTTATTGATTCGCTGATCGCCGACAAGACCAAGGACGAAATTGACCATGGGCTGTCGCTGCCGTCGGCCATGCACGAGGACGACGAGCACAAGTTTGGCAACGGCAGTGGCCGACTGTTTTTCCAGACCCGCTCGGTGCCCTACCCGCTGCCGGAAGACCTGCCGGGCAAGCGCCCGGACAACACCATCCTGGGCAACACGCTGGCGCTGCAGGATGAGCACGAGTCGCACGTTACGCTGGTATCAAAAGACATCAACCTGCGGATCAAGGCGTCGGTGCTGGGCATCCATGCCGAGGATTACTACAACGACCGAACCTTGAGCGATGTTGACCTGCTGTTTACCGGCGTGGATACGCTGGCCGATGACTTCTGGGAACAGCACAGCAAGGATGTCGATTCGTGGCAGGAAGCCGGGCATACCTTTTATAAGGTGCGCGGCCCGCGCGTACCGGAGTGGTACCCGAACCAGTTTATTCATATGCCGGGCGACAATGGCTTTGAGGCTATAGTGCGCGAGACACCCGGCGCCGACACGGCAATCGTCGAGCTGGTCGACGACTACCGCAACGAAAAGCACAACATCTGGGGCATCACCGCACGTAACCGCGAACAGAACTTTGCGCTCAACCTGCTGATGTGCCCGGAAGTGGATTTTGTCACTATCCTCGGCGTGGCTGGCACCGGCAAGACACTGCTAACCCTGGCGGCCGGCCTGACACAGACGCTGGAGAATAACGACTACGGCGAGATCATCATGACCCGGGTCACGGTACCGCTGGGCGAAGATATCGGATTTCTCCCGGGCACCGAAGAAGAAAAGATGGAACCGTGGATGGGTGCGCTGATGGATAACCTGGAAGTGCTGACGCAAAGCCAGGAAGGCGGCCAGTGGGGCCGCCAGGCAACAAATGACCTGCTGCGAAATCGCATCAAGATTCGCTCGCTCAATTTCATGCGCGGCCGAACTTTTTTAAACCGCTTCATCATCATTGACGAGGCGCAAAACCTGACTCCGAAACAGATGAAAGCCATCATTACCCGTGCCGGCCCGGGCACAAAGCTGGTATGCCTGGGCAACGTGGCGCAGATCGATACGCCCTATCTCACCGAGACGACCTCCGGCCTGACCTACGTAGTTAACCGTTTTCGTGACTGGGGGCACTCGGGACACATCACATTATTGCGTGGCGAGCGCTCGCGGCTGGCTGACCATGCCTCGGATATCCTGTAGCCTCGGGAACGGCTGCGCCCGGACGCGGTCAGAGCTACCAGCCATGCCCCGATTAGCCCTAATTACATTACTTGCCACCCTGCTGGCGCTGCCGCCGGTGACGCTGGCGCAAACCGGCGATCTGCCGGCGCTTGGCGATGCCGGTGGTGCGGCAATCTCGCGCGACCAGGAATACCAGCTGGGACGCATGATCATGCGGCAGCTGCGTGACAGCGGCGCGCTGCTGGAAGACCCGGCTACCGAGGAGTACATCCAGACGCTGGGCCGCAAGCTTGCCTCCCGGGCACACGAAGGCCAGCACCGCTTTACCTTTTTCGTCGTCAACGATCCACGGCTCAACGCATTCGCCCTGCCCGGTGGCTTTATCGGCGTACACCATGGCCTGATCCTGGCAACGAAGAACGAAAGCGAACTGGCAGCAGTGCTCGCTCACGAAATTGCCCACGTTACGCAAAAACATATCGCCCGAATGATCCAGGCGCAGGGCCAGACCGGCCTGATGACGGCGGCAGCCATAATGGCAGCTGTAATACTCGGCAGCGCCACCGGGGCCGGCGGTGACGCCATCCAGGCGGCGATGACCGTGGCACAGGGCGCGGCAATCCAGAGCCAGATCAACTTCACCCGTGACAACGAGTACGAAGCCGACCGTGTAGGCATCAACATCCTGTCCACTTCGGGTTTTGATACGCGCGCAATGGCATCGTTTTTTGAAACCATGGGGCGCTACAGCGGACTGGCCAGCCAGCGCGTACCGGAATTCCTTCAAACGCATCCGGTCAGCAGCGAACGTATTGCCGAGGCACGCAACCGCATAGCCCTGCTGCCGCAACTCGACGTGGAGTCTTCGCTGGAATGGCAGCTTGCGCGTGCACGCATACGCGTAATGTCTGCCGATTTACCCGATGATGCCGTTGCTTTCTTCGAGTCGCAGATTCCCAAAGACCAGCGTGACTGGGCCGAGGCTAACCGTTACGGTTACGCGCTGGCGCTGTTACAGTCCAGCCGTCCGGTCGATGCAGCCGAGCATTTCAAATGGCTGCGCGACAAGCGCGAAAACGTCATCGCCTATCACATTGGCCTCGCGCGTGCGTACCTCGCTGCCGGTGACACCGGCCTGGCCATGGTCACTTACGAAGATGCCCACAAACTGTTCCCGCGCAACGTGCCGCTGACGATGCATTACGGCGAGGCGCTGATCCAGGCCGGCAAGGCGAAACAGGCGCACACGATGCTGCTCGACCTGGTCAACAACCTCAATTACACCCCGTCGCAGGTTCGCCTGCTGGCACTCGCCGCCAGCGCCGCCGGCGACACCGCCGATGCGCACTACTACATGTCCGAAGTACATGTGCTGAGCGGTAACCTGTTGCTGGCAACCGGCCAGCTGGAACTGGCGCTGGCCTCGCCGAACCTCGACGACGTACAACGCGCGCGATTCGAGGCCCGCCTGGACGAAATCCGCGAACACCTGCCGCAGAACCGCAAAAAGAAACGCCGCCAGCCGTCATCCGACGAACAGGAAGACGCCGAGTCACGCCGCGCCCGTCGCTGACGAAGGTCATCGCGCCTGGAAGGCGCTCCCACGAACTCTGCTACTGCCCTTCGTGGGAGCGGCATCCTGCCGCGATTTCCGTAGCGCAACGCCCGCTAAAATTTATCGCGCCTGGAAGGCGCTCCTACGAACCCTGCTACAAGCCACGTGGGAGCGGCATCCTGCCGCGATTTCCGTAACGCAACGCCCGCTAAAATTTATCGCGCCTGGAAGGCGCTCCTACGAACCCTGCTACAAGCCACGTGGGAGCGGCATCCTGCCGCGATTTCCGTAGCGCAACGCCCGCTAAAATTTATCGCGCCTGGAAGGCGCTCCTACGAACCCTGCTACAAGCCACGTGGGAGCGGCTTCAGCCGCGAACCCACCCTGGTCCGCAACAAACCGTGCCGGTACAACCGTACGAGCGGCTTCAGCCGCCAACCCAGCCCTGGTCCGCGACAACCGTGCTGGTGCGACCGAGGGATGCGCGAGAGCGACCAGCCGCGAAAAGCAAGGGTTGCCGGGGGCAGGAACCAGTCGGCTCCTGCCCCCTTTTTGGATTTACGCCGCTTTTTCCATGTCGGCGTTGTAGTCGCCGCTGCGCGCCAGGCCGTTGAGCTTTGCGCGTTTGAAAAAGGCCTTTTTGCCAGCATCGATGTTGTCGGCGCTGCCACCCCAGGCCTGTAGCGGCTGTGCCTGCAGCGCACGGCCGTAGGAGAAGCTCACTTCCCAGGGGAACTCACCCATGGCATTGATGGCATTGAGGTTCGCAGTAGCTTCTTCCGAGCTTTGACCGCCGGACAGGAATACGACGCCAGGCACGGCAGCCGGTACGGTGCGCAGCAGCGTCAATGCAGTTGCATGAGCGACTTCTTCAACACTGGCCTGTTGCGGGCATTTCTTGCCGGCAATAACCATGTTGGGCTTGAGCAGCGTGCCTTCCAGCAATACACGGTGAGCAGAAAGCTGATTGTAGACTTCTACCAGCACTTCCTCGGTAACGGCCTGGCACACTTCAATCGAGTGGGCGCCATCCATCAGCACTTCCGGCTCGACGATCGGCACCAAACCAGCTTCCTGGCATAGCGCCGCGTAGCGCGCCAGCGCGTGCGCGTTGGCTTCAATACCGAAGCGCGAAGGAATGCCGGCTGTCTCGTCAATGTCGATCACGGCGCGCCACTTGGCGAATAGAGCGCCCTGCTCGCGATAACCATTCAGCCGTTCGCGTAATCCGTCGAGGCCCTCGGTGACTGTTTCGCCGGGAAACCCGGCCAGCGCCTTGGCGCCCTTGTCCACCTTGATACCCGGGATCATGCCCTTCTCGGCCAGCAGCTTCGGAAACGGTACGCCGTCTTTGGTCGACTGCCCCAACGTTTCCTCAAACAGGATCACGCCACCGATGTATTCCTCGGCACCCGGCGTGGTAAACAGCATCTCGCGATAGCCGCGGCGATTCTCTTCGGTCGACTCGACGTTGATTTGATCGAAACGTTTTTTAATCGTCGGCGAGCTTTCGTCTGCGGCAAGTACGCCTTTGGCCGGACCGACGATTTCGTTTGCGACGGTGATGAGTTGGTCGACGTTCATTACTGGTTTCCCCCTGGAATGAGATGTTTTGGCGGGCAATTTGCTGGGGCGAGAATATACGCGAGATTGGCGCGCGGCGGGAGTCGGGATTGCCACAGCACGCCTTTCCCAGGTAGTCGCGGCTGAAGCCAGCGACCGTAGGAGCGCCTTCCAGGCGCGATTCCACCCCGCAATCGCGGCAGGATGCCGCTCCTACGCCAGTTGCACGAAACGAAGGGGTTATTGCCGAGACCCGGATACAGGACTAGAATGGTCCTGTATGGAGGATATGTCATGTTGCGAATGAGTCG
>JABDJB010000015.1 GCA_013003425.1 Gammaproteobacteria bacterium
ACGCAGTTCGGTACCGCAGGCGGCAACGAAGACGGCATTGTCGACGTACAGGCCGGCAACACCATCGTCGCCAGCTATGACGACGCGCGAACCGGTACCGGCGGACCCGGCACAGTGTCCGATAACAGCTCAGTCAGCGGGGGCTTTGACGGCGCCATTACTTTGTCGCCCGCCAGTATCGAGCCTGGTGACGCGTTGTTTATTACCGTTACCGATACTGACCTGGACACCAACCCGGGTGTCGCCGAGACTGTCGACGTCACTGTTACCGACGGGACCGAAACTGAAACGGTGACGCTGGACGAGACCGGGCTGAACACCGGCATTTTCAGCAATTCATTGCCCTCGCAGCTCGGAGCCGCCGGCGCCGACCAGGACGGCATTCTCGACGTGCAGGATGGTGACACCGTCAGCGCCAGCTACGACGACGCCCTGCGCAGCAACGGTGGCACGGCAACCGTCAGCGACAACATAGCTGTCCTGACCCCGGGCAATGATTTTGACAACGACGGTATTGGCGACGCCACTGAAGCCCTGCTCACCGGCGCTATTGGCGCATCCCAGGATGCGCTGTACTTCGTCGATCCGGACCCTTCGATCACCGTGCGTGACGGCATCACCTGGGCCACGGCCTTCGAGGATCTGGAACAGCTGGCGGCGGCGCTGGGCGGTACTATTCCAGCCGGTTCAACGCCGACCAACATGACCTACGTGGCCATCGCCGACACCCGTGGCTACCCGGCTACCCTCGGCGACCCGAACCGCTGGAAGATACCGCTGGCCAGCGGTACCTGCAGCAACATTGCCTTCATCGGTTCAATCGTCGATCCGCAGGTTGATCCCGACCCGGCGACCGGCATCATCACCGAACTCAACGCGCCGAATGCGCAGGTTCTCAGCGCCAATAACTGCAGCAACCTGCAGTTCCACTACGTCCGTTTCCGCGACAGCGGTGGCCCGGGTGTCGCCACTGGCGGTGCCATACGCCTGACAAACGGCAACGTGGTATTCGACACGGTGCGCTTTGACAACAACGAGGCAACCCAGGGTGGTGGCGCTCTCCACCTTGGCAACGCTATTGGCTCCAGCGTGGTCCGCTACAGCGAATTCGAAAACAACGACGTCGACAGCGCCGCCGGTATCGGCGGCGGTGCTGTACACCTGGCAAACAACGCCGACCTGCTGGTCGAGGACAGCAGATTTATAGGCAATGGCGCCGAGGTGGGCTCCGGTGGTGCCATCTATGCCGTGCAGAATGCCGATTTGTCGATTACCCGCAGCCTGTTCGCGGGCAATGATGCCACGCGCCGCGGCGGCGCTGTCTTCATGGAGCGCAACAATGTCTCCGGGCCGTCGGTTATTGATCACTCGACGTTCAGCGGTAACTCGGCCGATATCGAGGGCGGCGCAGCTTACTACTTCTGCAACGTGTTTACTCCGCCGGTGCGCTTTTTCAATAACCTGGTCTCAGGCAACGGGGCGCCGCGCGGCGGTGCGATTGCAATCGACGACTGCGACGCCATCCAGTTCGACAACAACACCTTCGTGCTCAACCAGGCGGAAAACCTCTCCGGTGGCGGCGCCTTTCACATTGATACCGTGTCGCTGGCTGCGCCCAATTTCCGCCCGATGCCGGAAATCTATGACAACATATTCTTTGCCAACATAGACGCCGGCGGCGTGTCCGCCTACTCGATTAACAACCTCAGCGCATGGGGCGCGCAGGAGTCGCACGAAAACCTGATGGACGATCCGGCTTCGGCTTCGACCAAGGACACCGTGATGGTCGACCACCTGCTCGAGTTCGATGTGGCATGGTACCTCGACCAGGTCACCTCATCGGCGCTCAATCTCAGCCAGGCCAATGCCAGCAATGCCAACAAGTACGGCGCGACACCCAACCGCACGACGGATCGCACTGGCGCAGCCGACGCTGCCAAGGCCGATGCCGGCTACCACTATGAGACCGCCTACCCGGGCGATGCAGTCAGCGTGACCAGCGCATCGACGCTGATCGGGAACAATGGTCTGCGCGGCCAGGATATCCGGGTGACACTGCTCGATGGCGGCGGCCTGCCGCTGACCGGCGGCTACCGGGTTGCCTTCGAAGTCGATGCGGTCAATCCGCCGCTAACGATCAAACAACCCTCGCTGGCACAGGATCCGCTGGTGCCCGTGGCGCACTATGCCGGCACCGACCTGGGCAACGGCGAGTACCTGTTCGTTGTCAGCACCGACGGTGTGCCGGGGCCGGACACCTACACCGTGCATGTATGGGTCGACGGCATCGCGGTCGGCACGGTGGTCGTGCCAATCAACCCCTGATCGCCGCCACCCGACCGGCTGCGGATACACAGTATCGGCAAATGCCTATAGCCGTGGCCCCCACGGCTCCTTAAACTACGCGCCGGCGCTCAACTGCGTATCGGGAGGCTTTGCGCGTGGGAAACGAGAGTTATAACGACAAGGTGGTGCGGCAGTTTACCCTGGCAACCATCCTGTGGGGCGTGGTGGGCATGGCCGTTGGCGTGCTGATCGCGGCCCAGCTGCTGTGGCCGGCGCTGAATTTCGACCTGCAGTGGATCACCTATGCCCGGCTGCGGCCACTGCACACCAATGCCGTCATTTTTGCCTTCGGCGGCTCGGCGCTGATGGGCACGTCTTTCTATATCGTCCAGCGCACCTGCCACGTGCGGCTGTTCTCCGACAGGCTCGCGTCATTCGTGTTCTGGGGCTGGCAGACGGTCATTGTGCTGGTTGCAATCACCCTGCCGTTAGGGATAACCCAGAGCAAGGAATATGCCGAGGCCGAGTGGCCCATTGATATTCTTATTACCCTGGTGTGGGTAGCTTATGCGGTGGTTTTCTTCGGCACCATCGCCCGGCGCCGGGTGCGGCACATCTATGTCGCCAACTGGTTTTACGCAGCGTTCATTATTACCGTGGCGGTGCTGCACATTTTCAACAACCTGGTCATCCCGGTCGGGCTGTGGAAGTCCTACCCGATCTACTCCGGCACCGTCGATGCCATGGTGCAGTGGTGGTACGGCCACAATGCCGTGGGCTTCTTCCTGACCGCCGGCTTCCTCGGCATGATGTATTACTTCATCCCGAAGCAGGCCAACCGGCCAATCTATTCGTATCGCCTGTCGATCGTGCATTTCTGGGCGCTTATATCGGTCTACATGTGGGCCGGGCCGCATCACCTGCATTACACCTCGCTGCCCGACTGGGCACAGTCGCTGGGCATGGTGTTCTCGCTGATCCTGCTGGCGCCGTCCTGGGGTGGCATGATCAACGGCGTCATGACGCTGTCCGGCGCCTGGCACAAGCTGCGCACTGACCCGATCCTTAAGTTTCTCGTTGTATCACTGTCGTTCTACGGCATGTCGACCTTTGAAGGACCGATGATGTCGATCAAGACGGTCAATGCGCTGTCACATTACACTGACTGGACCATCGGCCATGTTCACTCCGGCGCGCTGGGCTGGGTCGCGATGATCTCCATTGGTTCGATTTATGCGCTGCTGCCGAAACTGTATAACGCAAAAAAGATGTACAGCACCGCAGCAATTGACCTGCACTTCTGGGTATCGACCATCGGCGTCGTGCTGTATATCGCTTCGATGTGGATCGCCGGCGTCATGCAGGGCCTGATGTGGCGGGCGGAAAACGATGACGGCACGCTCAGCTACAGCTTCATCGAAAGCCTCGAGGCGACTTACCCGTTTTACGCTATCCGGCTACTGGGTGGTGCGCTGTTCCTCGCCGGCATGTTCATCATGGTGTGGAACTGCTGGCACACCGTGCGTGCCGGTGACAGCAAAGTCGCCGTGCCGGTCATGCCCGCCAGCGAGACCACCTGAGGATTATGGCGATGGACCACAAAAAACTGGAAAAGAATATCGCCCTGATGGGCGTTAGCATTGCGCTGGTCATCAGCGTGGCCGGACTGGTGGAGCTGGTGCC